>PWOK01000345.1 GCA_003557445.1 Halanaerobiaceae bacterium | reverse complement strand
TACTATTAAAATGAAAAATCTATATAGGTAATCCTATATAGATAATATAACACTCAATATATTATTTTTTTACATCTTAAAATTATCTTTTTACCACTAAATTACAAAAGTTTAAAATCAGTATTTAAAGTTATTTCTGAGGATATATCTAAAGTATAAAACTCATTTCTTATTCTTTTAATAATTTTATTAACTTTTTTTTCATTATAAACTGTAATTAATAGTAAATAATGATGATTGTTCCAGCGAGAAATTATATCACCTTTTCTAATAGTTATGGAAAATATACGCTTTATTTCTTTAACTATTTTTTCTTTATCTTGAGAGCTTTTAATTTTTTCTACATTAAAATTCAAAGAAATAAGATACTTTGATTTATTTGTTCTATCTTTCTTTCTGGTTTCCAGTGTAACAATTTCTTTAAAACTTTCTGGAGTTAAGTAAACTATATTATTATCTTCATTATTTATTTTAAAATAAATATCATCAAGATTAATCTCTGTTTTTTTATTATCATAACTATTTTTTGTTTCTTTTTTTTGATAACCACTTAAAATATTAAAGAATTCAGGAGTGAGATCTTTTGGGGTTTTTTTAAATAAAGTTTTAGTATAATCATAATGATTTTGGGCATTTTCTATCTGATCCTGATTAACAAAAGCTTCTATAAGTTTTATATGAAATTTTTCTTCAAAAGGTTCAATTTGTAATATTTTATAACAGATTTCTTCCAATTGTTTATACTCCTTTTCCTTCATTAAAATATCACAAATTTTTAATCCTTGTTCTAAAAATAATTTTCGATAATAATGTCTTTGCTGTAATATCTGTGGGATTTCTGAATTTTCCGGAATAAATTTACCATTATATATATCAAAACATTTATAAAAATGCTGAAGAGCAGTCTGGTATTCCCCCGAATTATAATATTTTTCTCCCTGTTTAAAACAATTCTCAAACTCTAAAAAATCAAGATAAATATCAGTGTCCAGGTTTAAACTATAATTTCCCCGATTATACGAAATATATTTTCCCGGTTCATATTCCTCATTTGAAGCCAGTAATTTTCGCAATCTGTAAATAATATTTTCCAGTGCATTTTTAGCATCTATTAATTCTATAGATAAATTTATTTCTTCTATAATTTCTTCTACAGGAGTCTCTTTGCCATGAGTACTAATTAAATATTGAAATAGATCCCACATTTTATTTGCATGTTGTTTTTTTTTAGTAATGACAATTTCTCCTTTTTGCACATGAAATTTACCCAGGGTAAAAATTTTTAACTTTTCTTTCATCACTTTCACCTACCTTTCTTTAATTTTAATAAATAAACAATATCAGAAATTTTTATCTTCTTCAAATAATTTAACAAATACTTTTACCAGCTCCGGGTCAAACTGGGAACCAGCACATCCTTTCAATTCGTCGATAGCTTCTTTATGAGATTTGGGATTAGAATTATATGGTCTTTTATTTGTCATGGCATCATAGGCATCCACAATGGCTGTTATCCTGGACAAAAGAGGAATATCTTCACCTTTAAGGCCTTCAGGATAACCACTTCCATCCCACCATTCATGATGATGTCGGATATCATTAGCGACATGAGCAAACTCTTTTGTAGCCGAGGCAATACGATATCCCCATTCGGGGTGTTTTTTCATAGTCTTCAACTCTACTTCATTCAGCTCACTGGGTTTTACCAGTATTTCTTCAGAAATACTGGTCTTTCCTATATCATGTAGAGTAACGAGAAGAAATAGCCTGTCCAGTTCAGAATCCGGAAGACCTATCTCTTCACCCATCTTTCGAGACATCTTCTGTAAACGCCAGGCATGTTCTTCAGTTTCATGGCATTTAGACCTCAGCTTATTAAGTAGAGCTCCTAATACATTTCCTTCTTTACTCCTGCCTTCTGTTAGTTTGTTCTCATACATCAGATCATCGGCTTCCTTAATACAGTCATATAAGTCATCATTAATATTTTCTTTTACTGAATATCCTATAGCAACAGAGATGGGTACTCCTATTTCTGTTGTTTTAGAACAAGCTTTTTGTATTCGCTTACATATTTTCTGAATTTTCTTTTCTCCAGTTTTCGGTAGAAGAATTACAAACTCATCACCACCCCAGCGGGTAATGATGTCTTCCTTGCGACAGCTTTGTCTAAATATACTGGCCACCTTCTTAAGAAGTTCATCACCCTTTTTATGACCGAAAGTATCATTGATTAGCTTCAAACCATTCACATCTGCAATTAAAACACTAATAGGTAGCTGTCTTTTTACATTTAATCTCTTACTTTCCTCTTCAAAATATGTTCGATTATAAAGTCCTGTCAATTCATCATGAAAAGTATGATAAAGCAGTTCTTTTTCTGTCCTGTTCCTTTTAATAACACTAACAACAATACTTGCAATTAACTTCAGGGTTAAGATATCATTATCATTCCATTCCTTTTCAGACCGAATACAATCAACACCAATAATCCCTATGACTTGACCTTCTATCACCATAGGGGTCAAAAGTAAAGACTGTATAGATTGTCTCTTCAATTTTTCCCGGGTATTTCTGGCTTTTGTAGGAAGTTCATTCATATTCGTTATTGAAACAGGTTTATGATTGAGAATTTGATTATATATCCAGGCAGAACCTTCAAGAGGTTGATTTAGATTATTATTTATTTGATGTTTTACATTACTGGTAGACCAACTATATGTACAGGATATGCTCTGATCATTATTCGACATTTCAAATATATAGCTTCGATCAGCCCCCATCTCTTTGGCTATTTTAGGGAGAATATTGTCCATGGTATTTTCAATCTTATTTAATGATTCATTCAGGAAATTGGATGCTATTTCTACAGCTAATTTTTGCCTTTGTTCTCTCTGTTTTAAATCCTTTTCTGCCTGTTTACGGTCATTAATATCTATTAATACTATACGACTTATATTATTCCCCCCTCTATCCTGAGTAATGGTAGCATGCATCCAAACCCAGAATGGAGCTTTATCCGATTCCAACATCCGAACTTCACACTCCTGGGGCTGCTCGGTTTCAAAGAGTTCTTTGCGGAAAAAGTAGTAGACATCCTGATCTTCCGGAAGAATGAACCGGGAAATAGGCTGATTTTCAAGTTCTCCGCGGTCCTTACCCAGCAGTTTGCTGGCAGCCAGGTTTGCTTTCAAAATTAGTCCTTCCCGGGAGATGGTACAATAACCCACAGGTGCCAGGTCATAAAGGTCATAATAACGGGCCCGCGCAACCTCCAGTTCTGATTGAGCTAAACGAAGCTCTTCGTTCTGTAGCTCAAGCTCAATCTGATGCACCTGCAATTCATGAAAAATCTGGAGTATTTCTTCGGACGACATAGCCTCCAATTCTTCCAGTTGCTTTTCCTCTTTTTCTGTTAAAATTTCTTCAGCCTTTTTACGCAAATCATCACTGTGTTCAAAATTTTTGTTTTCCATTATTTATCCCCATCTTCTAATCTTTTTTTCAGTATTTTGTACTCCTTCTGAATCTGTTTTTTTTCAGTAATTTCTCTAAAGGTAACTACCGCCCCCTTAATAACATTTTGCTCCGTTCTATAGGGCTGAATGCGCATCATATACCATTTTCCGTCCTTATTCTGTACTTCTATTTCTTTAGGAACCAGGGTATCTAAAACGTTCTGGATGTCTTCAGTCAGATTTTTATATTTCTTCAGATTTGAAACAATATGACCGACAGGTCTTCCGATATCACTTTTTATCAAATTGATGAAATCCCTGGCAGAAGGAGTAAAACGCAAAATATACAGATCAAGATCTACAAAAACGGTACCAATACCGGTTCCGGACAACAGGTTGTTCATGTCAGTATTTGTTTGTTTTAGTTCCTTCACTTTGTTTTCCAGTTCAGTATTGACTGTTTTAAGTTCTTCATTAACCGACTGCAATTCCTCCTTGGAAGTCTCCAGCTCTTCATTTGTGGATTGTAATTCCTCATTAACAGACTGCAGTTCTTCATTTGAAGATTTTAATTCTTCATTGGCTGTTTGTAATTCTTCGATGGTATTCTGAAGGGACTCTTCCTTTGCCTGCAGTTTCTCCTGAAGATTAGCAATTATAATCTGGGCGTCTTTATCGGAACTATCTTTTAGCAAACTATCCGAGGAAAGGTTAGAGTACTTTTCTCGAATTGCTTGCTCAGAGAAAGAAGTTTCTTCAAAAACAACCAGATATAGGTATTTATTAGGATTTGAACCAATCTTGTTTTTCACCGGACAGACAGTCAGATTCATTTTTGTTGTTTCCTTGTTGCTTTTAACCTTCAGATTTGGATAGAAAACCTTTTCCTTGTTTTTTGATGATTGATTTAGAGCTATAGTCAATTTGCTTTGTAATCCTTCTCGTGCCATTTTAAGTATATTATTAATACCGCTTTCACCTGGAGACGGTTCAAGGTACAAACCAGTATGACCATAAATATATAAAATCTGTCCATGACTGTTGACAAGTACTGCTGCAGGAGCAAACTGTTCCAGAATTTTCTGTTCGGTCAAATCACCCAGAGTCATTTTCTCTTCATATTCCGAAGTTGCAGCTAAAGGAGGTCGTTTTTTTATTCGTGATCCTGTCAATGGAGGAAAAAAGTCATCCTTGGAAGTCCCCGATACTCTCTGAATATCTTCCTTGAGCTGATATAATTTCCATTTGTTATTTACTGTAGAAAAAAACTCTCCCTCTTCTCCCAGAGTTTCTGAAGAACCCAGAAAGAGAAAACCATTCGGATTTAGAGAATAACGGAAGAGAGAAAAGATTTTTTTCTGTAAATCTCTTTTCATATATATTAAAAGATTACGACAACTGATCAAATCTAACCGCGAGAAAGGCGGGTCTTCAATGACATTATGTACAGAAAAAATTAAC
>PWOK01000287.1 GCA_003557445.1 Halanaerobiaceae bacterium | reverse complement strand
TTGTTGTTCTTCTTCATCTACAGGTATTAATAAGATTTCACCTGGTTTAACCAGTCCCAGTTTTTCCCGGGCAATCCTTTCGATATATTCTTCATCTTCAATTTTTTCTAGTTGATTTCTTAGTTCATGATTCTGTTCTTTTGCTAATTCTATCTGCTGGTTTAATTTATTAATTTCATTTTCAAGGTTATTTATATTTTGATAGTTATTATAAAAACTTAAACCAGCAAAAATAACTATGACTATTATTATAAATAAAAACAGAGGAGATTTTTTAAGTTTTTTAATATCCACCATAATTAAAACCTCACTTTATAAAATTTAGTTTTTGATTAATCATTAAATATAGAGTTGATCCCATTAATATTGCTAAAATAATATAAAATCTAAACTGACCCCAGTTAATAAATAGTAAAATGTAAAACGCTATAACACCTGCTGCCAGACCAAAAATTAAATCAATTAATTTTACAAAAAACGATTTCATATTAGCTGTTATTTTAATATATATATTTAAACAAAAAGCCAGAACCAGACCAAATAAAAACATTGCAATAAACGAATAAATCTCAATCATAATTGAATACATTTTTCCCTCCTGTTAATATTTTATGTTTTTAAAAAATTGCAATGCTCATAATTACTGATTTTATTTAATATTATATTATTAATTAAGTATTTAAATATAACGAATAAAGAAAGGAGGATTATTAAATGGAATCAAAAACTAAAAACTCCTCAAACAAACAACAGAATAAAACTCACAATTTATCTTTAAAAATGAGAAAACATTTAAAAGTAACAGGTATAAAAGAAGTCATTTCTTATAATGAAAACAGAGTACTTTTGCAAAGTATTCAGGGACTGCTTGATATTAAAGGGAAAAATTTAAATATTCAAAAGTTAAATTTAGAAAATAAAATCATTACTATAAAGGGATTTATTAAGTCCTTAGAATATACAAATAAAAAGCCAGAAACCAATTTATTAAAGAGAATCTTTAAATAATTTTAAAATCATAATCCAAATCTGGCTATACACTTTTTAGCAGGATTAAGTGTAAATCTCCATAATTCTATACTTTTTGCATGTGAAATATATGGTAAATTAACCCCTGAATATAAATAACATAATTCTTTAAATTTATCATCAGATAAAGGGTTTTTTGCAAATAAATTACTTACAATAGTAATATGAAAATCCCATTCCTGATAATTTTCTATTAATGATATTCCC
Organism: Halanaerobiaceae bacterium; assembly: GCA_003557445.1. Next base: position 3,724 of record PWOK01000287.1, on the reverse strand, counting down.
TCATTAGCAAGTGCCTGATGAAATGTCATAGCAAATTCTTTCAATGATTCTGTTCTTTCTACTTTTAACACCAAAAAATTATTGTCCTGAGTATAATAACAATCAAATTCATTAATCTTTATTTTTACTGCCTTAAAATTATTAACAACTGATTTCATTATTTCCAATGTTTTTTGACAATAATCAGTTTTTACTTTATCAATAGTTAAATGAATGGTAGGAAATTTATCAATATGATATAGATTATAATGTTTTGATATATCCTTCTGTACTTTTTTTGCAAATTTAAGAACAGAACCGTCAGGTATTAATACAGCAAATAATTCCTCCTCCAAAAAATCTTCCTCCTTTATATGTATTTAACTGGTTATTGTTATTATATTACAATTAAGATATATTATCAATAAAAAAAGCAACCAAAAAAAAGGTTGCTTTTTTGTATTTGTTTTTTTTAATTGGATTGCATTTGTTGATTATGTTCCTGTTGATTATGATACTGTGCAGAAGAATGAATGTTTTGATGATTTGGTTGATTATGCTGGATTTGCTGGTTATAGGACTGTCTATTATAGTTTTGTTGTTGTCCTGGTTGATTATTCTGGTTTTGTATATTATGTCTAAAAAAATCGTTGAATTGTGATATGTTTTGCTGGCTGGCATTTGCAGCTGCCATATACCAACCATTCTGTTCAGCAATTTTATAGATTTCATGATGATCCTGTTCTGCTTGATTTCTCATTTGTTTTAAAGTTTCTTTTAAATTTTGATTTCCTGTTTCAACAATAGCATTAGTTAAATCCTTAACAATATGTTTTTCTGATTCAAGAGTATCCAGTGCAATAGAAGGTTCATTTAACATCTTATTACTAACACCCTTTCTAATATTTTATTGAGATATAAACTGACTTAATCTCTGTACATTTTGCTGGCATTGTTGTGCCTTACGGTTTAAATGGGATTTTAGCTGTGGATTGGAAACCTGCTGAGCAAAAAAGTTAGTTTTTTCTGCAGTTGCCTGTACTTCCAGCATTAAGTGCCTGATATTATCCAACTCCGTATTACTAATCTGCATTTTAAGCCCTCCTTTTATTTGTTTCTGTTTAATATTTTTCCAGAAATAAATAAAAAAATGCATCTTTTTGATTAGTAATTTTTGCCATCAGTCAGTTTTTTATCTTTATCTTTTGTTTTTTTCTTTTATTAAAGGATGTGATTTCTTTATAACCAGTTTTTCTAAGCATTTGTAGTATTTTAAATATATTTTCTCCTACTCTATCTTCACTGTGAGCATCAGAACCAGTAGTAATTAATATGTTTAATTTTTTCATCATTTTAATGATTTCCAGTGATGGATATATCTCCTGTACCGGTTTATTTAGACCATTTGTATTAATTTCAACAACTAAATCTCTTTTTTTTATTTCTTTTAAAACAGGTTTAACCAGCTTTTCTAGATCATATGTATCAGGATAAAAATTAAATATTTTAATTAAATCAAAATGACCAATAATATCAAATAAATTGGAAGAAACGGCCTGATTAACAAGTGAAAAATATTTTTCATAAAGTTTATCTATATCCCCTTTTTTATATTCCTGAATATAATCAGGGTGATCAAAATTCCACTGATCAATAAAATGAACAGAACCAATACAATAATCAAGCTCATATTTATTTAAAATACCCTTTATTACCTCTTCTCTCCCTGGCCTGTAATCAATTTCCAGGCCAAGTTTAACAGGTAAAGAACTATTTTTTTGGCAGTTTTTTAAAAGATTCCAGTCAATCTGATCCAAAAATTGATCATGATCAGAAAATCCAATTTCAATAAGACCCTTTTTCCTCGCTTTATTCACGAATTCTTTAAGTTTCTTTTCAGTTAAATTAATTTCTCCATGGGAATAAGGATGTATATGATAGTCAATTAAATTAAATTCATCTTTTTGTAATACTGACATAAAACTTCTCCTTTCCTGTATGTGAATTCTTTTTTGAATTTTCTATTATTTTTTTAAATTAAAATAACCCGGAAAACCGGGTTATAAAAATGGAGCGGGAAACGGGATTTGAACCCGCGACCCTCACGTTGGCAACGTGACGCTCTACCGCTGAGCTATTCCCGCATATATATGGTGGAGGGGAAAGGATTTGAACCTTTGTAGGCATCGCCGGCAGATTTACAGTCTGCTCCCTTTAACCACTCGGGCACCCCTCCATATTGGATGTCAGAGGTAGGAAGTAAGATGTAGGTCTGTATGATTTTTTTATTTTTTTCTTACTTCTGACCTCTTACTTCATACTTCTTTTAATTGGTGGAGATAAGGGGATTCGAACCCCTGGCCTCTACACTGCCAGTGTAGCGCTCTCCCGGCTGAGCTATATCCCCAGATAAGTTCCAATGGAGCCGATGACCGGATTTGAACCGGTGACCTCTTCCTTACCATGGAAGCGCTGCTACCTGCTGAGCTACATCGGCAGATAAATTGGCGAAGGCGACGAGATTCGAACTCGCGATCTCCGGCGTGACAGGCCGGCGCGTTGAGCCAGCTACGCTACGCCTCCGCATTTTTTGGAAATAGGATGTCGGATGTCAGAAGTAGGATAATTTCTTACCTCCTACTTCCTACCTCTTACTTCCTATTTTTAAATGGTGGGCGAAACAGGGCTCGAACCTGTGACCCCCTGCTTGTAAGGCAGGTGCTCTCCCAGCTGAGCTATTCGCCCAAATAATTGGCACCCTCAAGGGGATTCGAACCCCTGTCGCCAGGATGAAAACCTGGTATCCTAGACCCCTAGACGATGAGGGCATATAAAAATCATTTGGCGGAGAGGGAGGGATTCGAACCCTCGCTAGAGCTAAATACCCTACTACAGGTTTAGCAAACCCGCCCCTTCAGCCACTTGGGTACCTCTCCATACTGGAGGTTGGATGTTGGAAATTGGATGTTGGATAAACCAACTATTCCATCATCTCTATATTTCTTATAATAATATTTTTTCTTTCAAAATATTGGTGGGTCTAAGAGGATTCGAACCTCTGACACTGCGGGTATGAACCGCATGCTCTAGCCAGCTGAGCTATAGACCCACGAATGGAGCGGGAAACGGGACTCGAACCCGCGACTCTCAGCTTGGAAGGCTGATGCTCTAGCCAACTGAGCTACTCCCGCATGTAATTTTTCACTGTTATTTAATTATATATGATTCATTTTTAATTTTCAAGTAAATAATCTAAATAAAGCATACAAGAAAATTATGGTTGCACCAGAGGCACTCCCTATCTAAATAAAGCATACAAGAACATTATGGTTGCACCAGAGGCACTCCCTATCTAAATAAAGCATACAAGAAAATTATGGTTGCGGGGGCCGGATTCGAACCGACAGCCTCCAGGTTATGAGCCTGACGAGCTACCAGATTGCTCTACCCCGCGTTATTAATGGTGAGCCATGGAGGGATCGAACCTCCGACAACCTGATTAAAAGTCAGGTGCTCTACCGACTGAGCTAATGGCCCATATAAGTGGCTGGGGCGGCAGGATTCGAACCTGCGCGTCCTGGGACCAAAACCCAGTGCCTTACCGCTTGGCTACACCCCATTCCTAAATAAGATTTCGGCGGTGACCTACTCTCCCACAGGGTCTCCCCTGCAGTACCATAGGCGCTGGAGGACTTAACTACTGTGTTCGATATGGTCCCTCGGAACCGGCACATCCTGTGCCCCT
>PWOK01000017.1 GCA_003557445.1 Halanaerobiaceae bacterium | reverse complement strand
GACGAGGTAAAAAAGTTTCTGAAAGAGGGAGCCAATCAGTTTGCTTCCATAGTTCAGCATTTAATAGAAAGCAAAACTGTGGAGGTTGCTGACCTGATAAACGCAGAAAATCTCTTTTTCCGCAAGCATATCTACCTGCCAAACGCAATAAATGTATTCAATATCTGGTATAAAAAGGGCGACCAAAACATTCCTTTAAACGAGACCAGTTTGAATTATTTGACTTTCATAAGTGAAGAGAAACTCCAGAATACGGAACCTGGGGAGCCAGAAGTATATTTAATGTTTGCTCCTGACAAAATAGGTTTATTCCCTTCGCCTTTTGAAGCAGAACAGGGAGACCCGTTGCCTGGAGATATTATTATTTACTATGCACGTATGCCAAAGGAGCCACAAGACGAAGAAACCTTTGAAATACCTGCACAGTTTTTAGGTGCTTTGGTAGATTATGCACTTTATCGCTCACTGATTAAGGACAATGACCAGAGGGCCAATGATTTTTTAACTTCTTTCTACAACTCAACTCATATGGCCAGAATGTTCTTAGGGCGTGGGCCAGTAGATGGATTCCGCATACCAGGAGGTGGCCAGATTGCAAGTGAAAGAAGCCATCAGGACGATTAGATTTCAATTACAGGAGATAGATAAGGAATACTCTGGATTTTCAGAAGACCTCCTTATTCAATGGTTAAATGAAGGTTGTAGACTCATGGCTACTATGGCCAAACCTTTTAAAAACCAAACCAACATTGACCTGGCTACAGATACTACGTTCCAGGAAAATAGCAAAATCACCCCTCCTGAAAACTATATGGAACATGTAAAGGTGCTATGGGGAGAAACTTTAGAAAAAGTTAAACCCCTCATAGAAGGTAGCCTGGAATGGTTGCACCGTTACGAAGAGCCAGACTTTCTTAAAACATCACACCCTCAATACTGGTATCATTATGGCTCCAATGATATAAGAATATATCCTATTCCAGAAGATGGTATTCTTATCCTACACTATTATTCCTACCCTGAAAAAGTGGGTAAAGAGGATAAATTACCTGCACTTTCTGGTTTTGAAGTCGTGCCTGTGGATTATGCTATGTATCAGGCCCTGCGTATCAAGGGGCACGCTATGGCCAGTAATTTCTATAACTTATTCGTCCAAAACACTATGCAGGCTGAACGCCACGCCAGAGCCAGAGAAACAAGAGGAAAGGATAGTTTTACTACGGTATATATGGAGGAAGGTTAAAATGAAGCAGTGGAAATCTTTACAACTAACCGAATTTAACGGTCTGGATATAAAAACCAGCCCGATTAACCTGCCTATGAACCTTTCTCCTTATTTAAAAAACGTCTCTTTAGACACTTATGGAGATATTACAGGCAGGAAGCCATACAAATATTACCAGTCAGCAGATACCTTTGATAGAATAACCGCCATGGAAAGATATTATACTAAAGATGGTGGGAAGCATTTAATAGTGGTAGGTATTTTAACTGGGGAATCCGAACTAAAAGTCTATGCCTACCCTTATGATGGAGAAAGAAAAGTCATTTACGAGCCAGTTTATTCGACAGATGGGTTTTTCACCTTCGCCACGTGGAGGGACAACATTTACTTTTCCTCACTGGAAGATGGGATTCGTTACTGGAATCCTAAAATGACGTGGAGTGAAAGTGTTTATCCTACTGGAGAAGAAGCAGAAGACGGGCAGTTTGAACAAAAAACAATCGCACAGCCACTCTCCCTTGTTCACCAATCTACCGTAACCTTGCAAAACAATATAGATACCTCTGGTACTCCAGTGTCCTCTGGAGACGTAATATTTGACTCTGGAGGGATAAATATTTATGGAGTCGCTACTGGATTATCTGGGCTGGCTGGTTATGGTAATAGATTCTACACTAACAGGCAGGGAGACACTCAAACAGATTTAATGGCAGTATTTTTTGGCAGTCTTTCCAGTGGGTCGGTAGAAGGAGTAATTTACGGAGAGACAGGCCAGGGAGCCTTTGCTTTTTTGAAAGCCGCACACGATATTGAATACTCTCCTGAAAACCATAGACTATGGCAGGTACAAAAAACCGAAACCACCAATCCTCTTGCAAAAAATAACAGGAAAAGAAGATGGGTAGAAATTGATATAGACGAACTTGGTAACAAATGGTTTCTTGATATAGGAGAAGGCTACACTTGGTTTGGAGGTAGCAGGGGTGGGGCCATGGGGCAGGTATTCTTTGACAAGCAAAAACTTGTGGCTACCCACGCAGAAAACAATAAATTCTATCCTATGAACTGGACTTTAGGAAATGACGTGCCTGATGGCTGGTTAAGTGCCCCTCCTTATGGGAGCACGGAATCTCACTGGCTTTACGCTTGCTGGGATAACCAGACTAAAGTTATCTGGGCTTTGGCTTCCGATTCTCATTGGAGTTTTGAGGCAACAAAGATTGTAATGGTCAGCAGAACCAATGAAGAAATTTACGAACTACCCCTGCCTAATTTGCAGGGGCAAGCAAGAGGGCTTATGTGGAGCATGCAGGGACATAAACCCCATCTGCATATTCTGGTTAGAAGAGGAGTTAACGATTATAGAATATTAAGTTACAAAATCTCTGGTGGAACGGTTGACGAAGAACCTGGCTGGAGAACTTCCTGGTATGGTGGTTATGGACTGGCTAACTGGTTTGGAACCGAAGATGAAAGTTTTAAAGTTATGGCCTCCCACGAAGAAGATTTAAGAAGTATGGTAGTAGCAGAGGAGCCTGATAAACAACAAAATATTGAACTAACTTCAGACTTCAAAATTCAAAGACTAACAGAAGATACCCACTTTGGCAACAAGGGGATTGCCTTAATTGCCAGAGAAAATAATGGAAACTCTTTTGGCCTTCTTTACAATTTAGGGCAGACCCAGTTAGAAATAATCCAAACTTATCAAGGACACCAGGGAATTGAATACAATACTTTAGAAAGCATAAACATTCCAAGCGGAATAGTAGACCATATTGCAGAAGGACATAGCTTTAGAATGAATTTATCTATAAAAGATGATGAACTAAAAGGGAAAATTATGCCTGGGGAATATCACTGGGTTTTCCCTGAAGCAAAAGTAGAAACTACTTCTGATGAATTGGCCAGGCCAGGTTATTGTGGAGTAGCAGTTTTTGGAGGAAACTTTAAGGCTTCTTTCAAAGATATTTGGGGCACTTACGAGCCTGTGGTGACTGAAACCACTATAGCACAGGGTAAATATATTGCCCTTCATAACAATAGGCTGTTCGTGGCCAATACCAAATTCGGAGAAGGTGAAGATGAATCAAGAAACCCCTCCGATATTAGGTATAGCGAATTGGGAAAACACGACCAGTGGTATAGAGACGTAGAAGGAGCGTTAATTCCAAATACTATAAATGTGGCTTCCCAAGATGGAGATGAAATCACTGGGCTTGTGCCGATAATGGGAGAACTTTACGTCCTGAAAGGCAATTCAATCTGGATTCTTTACGGAACTGGGCCCCATAACTTCCAGTTAAAAGAAATATTACCCTCAATGGGCTGTATAGCCCCAAGGACGTTAGCCACCTATCAAAACAAGGTAGTATTCCTTTCTCACGCAGGAATAGTCATGATGGACGAAGGTGGTATTCAAATCATATCAGACCCCGTGGCCCCTGCGTTAGAACAGATAAAAGAGGAAAATCTTAAATACTGTGTAGGTGGAATGAAGGGAAATCAATACTGGTTTAGTTTCCAGAAAGAAGAAGACTTACCCGAACCTGTTATTCCTACACCTCCCACACACATTCAAGTCAGATTCAGTGCTAAAGGCGGTATGACAGTTACTATGGAAGGTGAAACTGAAAACATAGAGACCATAGATATTAGATTTAGCACTAAAACTGGAGGCTTTACCGTAGATATTGAAAAAGCGACATAAGGAGGTTAAGACATGAGTTTTACAGCAAAAGGAAAAGAACTTGCTCTAAGACATATGATTGAGAACCAGGCCAGCAGAATAAGGTTTATTGATGATGGAAATGAATTTCTGCATGCAGAAGCAAATATAACCAACGACTGGATTAATTCAGCAGATTATAGCGTAGACGGAGAAGCAACCTTTTCGGAACCCCTTTCAGCTAGTATAGGAGCAGGAAATACCATTGTAAAGGTAGCCTTAATTAACTTCAATGCCCAGGTATTGTCTGTGTATGAATTGCCAGAACCTTTAGTGTTTACCGAGGCAGGAACTGCTGTAATTAACGAGATAACCTTTGATTTAAACGATGGAGTTTCTCACGTAGAGCCAGTTTATCCTTCCTAAAGTTTTATATCTAATCCCCTAAAAGAAAGGGGAACTTTATAAATGAGTTATCAAATTTCAGGATATGTTTTAAACATATATGGCTTTGGAATAGAAAATGTAGAAATGGTAATAACAGGGCACGACTCTGTATATACCACTTCTAATGGTTACTGGGAAGCCACAGTAGAAGGAACCGTAACTATAACCCCTGAAATATATGGCTGGGTATTTAATCCTATCAGCAGAACTGCATATGGTGCGTCTACCAACATTAATTTTGAGGGTAGAAATACTAAATACCTGGAATATACTACCCTTTCCGCTAATCTTCAAAGAATGGGCTGGAATTATACAGTCAAAGGAACTATAACCGACCATGAAAACCAGCCAATGGAAAACGTGGAAGTTATGTTTGTCTGGACAATGGGAAACAAACAATTTGAAGATATAGTTTTAACAGATGAAAACGGTGAATATGAAAAAGAAATGCTAATCGGTGAAATGAAGGTAATTCCTTCAAAAATCGTACCTTTTGCTAATACTTACGGTTATTACCCTTTTACGCCAGAGGAAACTATAGTAGATGGAAACCATGGGGAAATTATAGAAAATATAGATTTTCAGGCTGGAGAAGTAATCCCTTACGATGGCTTTCAAGTAAATG
>PWOK01000229.1 GCA_003557445.1 Halanaerobiaceae bacterium | reverse complement strand
TTTTTCTATAAGTAAAAGAAATATTAAGATATAATAATAATACTATCATTAATAATAATATTATTTTTAAAAACAACATTTGAATCCTCTCCCTTCTATTTGACATTCACATATGTATATAATTAAACAAATAGTTATAATCTCCTTTTGATTTTCTACTATTTTTTAATTGTTAGATCCCTTACAATTAAAAAGATATTAATTATCATTTTAATCCTTTTGATTGGTCTAATGGCTGTAACTTTAGCCGATAGAAATGATGATAAACATTCAAAATTAGCAAATAATATTGTATCCGGTGGTCCTCCTCCTGATGGAATACCACCAATTGAAAATCCCGATTATATCTCAGTAGAAGAAGCAGATGAATTTCTGAATAATGAGGATGTTGTTTTTGTTCTTGAAACAGATGATCAAATATTTGTTTATCTTCAGAGAATAATGGTCTGGCATGAAATTGTCAATAAGGAAATAGTGGTTGTTGTTGATCATAAATTAATGAATAACCTTTTTGCATCAAATCATCTATTTTTTCATAAGATATTTTATCCGGAACCATTCTTTCCCAGAGAACCATAGCCGCTAAAAATTAAAAATCTTGATCAAAACCATCTGCAATAACATAAAAGTTATCAAACCATTTTTCAGATATTTTTTTAGCTGAATCAAACTTTTCTACATCTTCTAAAAACTCTTTTTGATTAAATTTCACACCAAACTTATATAACTTCTGAATTATTTGCTCAGTACTCATTTGCATAACATCTTCTTTAAACCAGTGTTTATAGGAATTACCCCGAGAATAAATTAGTTTTATTTAGTAAAATTCTCAAAATTCCATAGACATCATAAATTCATTCTGAAAATCCTGCCGTAATGACAATTCCAGATACTCAACCCTATTAACAATTTTTTCTGCCCTAATTAGTTGCTCTTTATCATACAGACAGGCTTTAGCTCCTAAGCCAGCACCATTACCAATTTTCATTACTTTATCCTCCATCTTTTCAGGAAGAAGGCCAATTTTGCAGGCATTTACAGGATCTATATAACTGCCAAATCCACCTGCCAGATAAATTTTATTTATTTTACTAAAGTCTATTCCAGCTTCCTTGATTAAAATATTAATACCTGCAGCTATAGCTCCTTTAGCCAGCTGTAATTCCCTTATATCCTTTTGGGTTATTTTTATCGATTTATCTTCAGGAGTTATTTTTATAGCATCCATATTTTGATGGGTGGTCATATATTCAAAGAATTTTTCATCCATAGAATTATTGAAACTACCAGTTCTAGTAATAATTTCTTTTTCTACAAATTCTCCAATAATATCTATTAGAGCAGAACCACAGATTCCTTTAGCATCTAAAGAATCTATAGTTTCATATATAAAATCATTTTCCTGAGATATTTTAAATCTTGAAATAGCTCCCGGTACACCTGCCATACCATAAGTGATTTTTGCCCCTTCAAAAGCCGGACCAGCTGCTGTAGAACAGGCTAAAATCCTATCTTTATTACCCATTACAATTTCACCATTTGTTCCTATATCAATTAATAAATTCCATTCTTCTGTATTAAAATCTGTCACTAATAAATCAGCTATTATATCAGAACCAACATAGGCAGATATAGCAGGTAAAGTTTTTATTACTCCATCAGGATTAATAGTTAAATTTAGTTCCTCTGCAGATACTTGTATAGAATTTGTTAAAACAGGCCTATATGGTGCACGGGCAATACTATCTGCTTTCATCCCCATTAAGAAATGAATCATGATAGTATTACCAACAATTGATGCCTGATAAATATCATTTCTGTGGATATTATTTTTAGAACAAATTTCTACAATGGCATTATTTAAACCTGTTATAATTTCCTGTTGTAATTTTAATACACTATCCTCTTCCTGTGTATACTTAATTCTGGATATTACATCAGCTCCATATTTTTTTTGAGGATTATGAAAAGAATAAACATCAATTTCTTTTCCAGTAAGTAAATCAATTAAATATAAGGCTACTGTTGTAGTTCCAATATCTACTGCTAACCCATATAATTTTTCAACCTTCTTCTTTGTTACCTTAAGTATCTTTGAATCATAAGTGATACAGGAAATACGTTCTTCATCTATTATTTCTGATAAGTTTTGAATAGTAGAAAGATCAATATTATTAGTAAAGCTATTATTAAACAAAAAATCCAGATAACTACAGCCTTCTTTTTCTTTTATCTCTTCTTTTAAAAAACTATACAATTTTAATGACGGATCAAATCTTAGATCAATATCTAAAGTATCAGTCATTACTTTTATCGCATCTTCTTCAATTAATTCAAGGGAAAGATCACTAGAAATACTAATACAACAGGCTAACCTATATCCATTCTTGAGCTCATTTTGACTTAAAAAACTACGTTCAGAATCACTTATTTTAGTATCACCTCTAAGAACTCTAACCTTACATTTTCCACAGCTTTTCTTACCACCACAGGGAGAATTTATATTAATATTATTTTTTCTTAAAAGTTCTAAAAGATTTAGACCTTCAGTAGCCTTTAAAGTAATATCATTATTGATTATAACAGTATATTCCCATGTCATTTATGTTTCACCTCTCAACTTTTATCCGAAAACCACCGTTAAAACTCTCTCTAGCTCTAAATTTTATTAAATTTTTCCCCAGTTTTCTTTTTCTATAAGTAAATGAAATATTAAGATATAATAATAATATTATTTTTAAAAATAATATTTGAATCCTCTCCCTTCTATTTGTCACATGTATATAATTGAACAAATAGATATAATCTCCTTTTTATTTTCTGCTATTATTTTAATTGTTAGATTCCTTACATAATATTTCATCTGTGAATACCACAATATCTCAACCATATCATCCATACATATCAGCAAAACAGGACTTACACCTACGAATAGTGTAAACTACGAAGCACACATAAAAAAGTTTTATCTGTAAAATTACAGATAAAACTTAAATAAATCCTTTTTTAATTCTATTTATTTTTTAGTATCTTTTTCACCGGATAATTGTTTTTCAACAAAATCACCAATATAGGGTAATTTAAACTTTTCACCCTTATAGGCTTTAAACATTAAAAGAATCCACAGCACCAGACCTACAGGAAATAATAACAGAGATATAAGCAATCCAATAATAGGAATTACCCCCAGAATAAAATTCAAAATAAATAGACCAAGAAAAACCACAACTGATTGTAAGGCATGAAATCTTATATACTCATTTTTCTTTTCCATAATTAAAAAAACAATTCCTGAAACAAAACCAAGTACATAACAAAGAGCACCTTCAATATTTTCTCCTATACCTAAAACTGTTTTTTCTTCTTCCATTTTATATTCCCTCCAGTTTTTTATTTTTTATTTCAAAATTAAATTAATTTTTTAAATATAATTATAATTTTATAATTTGGGAGTATATATGAAATTTTCTGGATATGCTATTATAAAGAAACCTTTTTCTTCATGTTCAAAGAATATTCTCTCCTCAATATTTCTTTTTTTTCCGGTCATTTCCCATCCTTCTGCTAATAATTTTTCTCTGTACCATCCTGTAATTTCATAGAAATTATAAATATGTTCCAGGACTTCTCTGTTATCTTCAATCATGTCAGCAGTAATCTTTTCTTCTACTTCATCTAATTCTCTTAATTCTGAAATCTCTCTTTCAGGAAAATCAGCCTTATATCTCAAAACAACTGTTTCCCTATTTATATATTCTTTTTCTATTTCATCCAGAAATGGTTCAGGAATTTCATCAATTTTCTGGTAATCCTTAAGTGTTAAAGAAGGATGTAATTGAATACTATCCGGTAAAAAATCTTTTTCAGATAACTCTATTTCCTCTAACTCAGCCTTATCCTCTTCTAAATCCTTTTCTGTTCTATCAGCCTGAAATATATCAATAATATTTTGTGGGATCCTTGAATATATATTTCTAACAACAGGAGCTATATTTTCAAGTGTTTCCAGATCTTCTTCCTCAAGATTTTCTAATCTCTCTATTCCTTCAATATCTTTTAGCTGTTCCAAATCCTGAATATCCTCTATATCATCCACTTCTCGAATTATTTCAAACATATCCTGTGTGGTTTCTAATCCCAGACTTTTAATATTTGACCACTGGTTATAAAGCCATCCAAAACCGGCTACTGATACCAGTACTATAATTACTACTAAAAGAATTAATAAACGTGAAAAGCCTTCATCTCTGACAGCCTTTTCCTTTATTAAACCTTTTTTAATAATTAAAATTACCCCCTTTATATTTATTTTTTTCCCCTCAGTCTGATTACAATTTAATTATATCCTTTTTTCTGTCAAATTGCAATATTCTAACTCTTTTTAGTTATGTCAAAAAAAATATTAACTTCTTATAGGGGGATACTGTTCAAACCAACAAAAACTTCTTCAACCTAAACCCCTGCATTTTTCCCCTCCTTTTTTGCCACACTAAACCCGAAGCTTTCCATTATATAAAACATTATAACTGATTTTGTTTTCTTCTTTAACCTGGTAAGGAGCAAGTAAAAATCCTAAAGTAGTAAAATCCCTATCAAAGCTAAAAACTTTCTGTATGTCATATTTTCTACAAATAGCAAAAGAAGTACAATCAGTTAGTGAAAGTGTGTGGTCTGCATATTTTTCAAAAATTTTTTCTGCTTCTTTATTTATTTCTTCTGTAACCCAATATGTTTTTAACTGTTTTTTTCTCTCAGCTTTTTCCCAGAGCTCGATAGCTTTAATTGCTTTCTGATGTTGGGTATTATATTTCAACCAGGTTAAAGTTTCTGCTTTCACATAATTAGAAGTAATAAGAGAAATATTATTGTTTCTTAATTCTTTAAGATAAGAAAATGCTTTCTGATGATGTTTATCATTTTTGTTTATACAGGAAATCCAGGCACCACTATCCACAAAAACCTTATTCATTTA
>PWOK01000331.1 GCA_003557445.1 Halanaerobiaceae bacterium | reverse complement strand
AGTAAATATATTGAAAAATTATCTTCCCGATTTGGTTTAACAATGAGGGGAAGGGCCCTTAAAACTTACAGGGATATTTTTTCCGGAAAACAATTAAAATATATATTTAAAGATTCATCTAGATGCAGAGAACTTGAAAATACTTCTCATTTCCATTTTGATCCCTACGGAAATTATATTCCTGGACTCTGCAGTGGACTGGCTATAGAATACCAGGATTTAGGCAAACCACTATCTTCTGAAAAATATCCTGTATTAAATATACTTCACAATCAGGGTATATCAGGTTTATACATGCTGGCAACAAAGGAATATGGTTATTCCCCGGAAAAGAAATATTTGTCTAAATGCCATTTATGTTTTGAAATAAGAAAATATTTAGTGCTGGAAGAAGAATTAACAGACCTACAGCCCATAGAATATTATAAACATGTTTAAAATTTAAACAAATAATATATGTATTAAAAGCAAAAATAAAAAAGCAATAAAAAACCAAAAAAAGTAAAAAAAGACTTGCTTTTTTAAACTAAAATATTATATAATATGATTAAGGAAATTTTATTTTTCTATGGGGAGGGATTTGTGTGCAAGAGGGTATTGACCAATTAGTTGATATGGTAGCTAAACTTAAGGTGAGTATGGATGAAAGATTTGATCAGGTGGATAGAAGGTTTAATGAAGTAGACAAGAGGTTTGATGAGGTTGATCAGAAATTTGAAGAAGTAGATAAGAGGTTTGATAAGGTTGATCAAAAATTTGCAGAGATAGATAAAAAATTTGAAAAAAATGAGAAGGAACATGAAAATATTAAAAATATGTTAAAGATTTTTAATAACAGACAGGAAAAGATGTATAGTATTCTTAAACTGGTAAAAGAAGATATCCATAACAACCGTTTACATATAAAGAGATTGGAAGAAGCGGAAGAAATATTATGAAATATATTATTTTAAGGGAATGATTGACATGGATGATAAAGATTTTAAAAAATTAAAAAAAGAGCTGGAAGAATTAAAATCTGCTATGGATAAAGGATTTGCTAAGCTGGGAATTTATAATACAGGTAAACATCAGAAAAACGAACAAAAAAATAAAAAATATGAAAGTGAATGACTTTGATCCTATGTCCCTTGTTAAGGGTTATTTTTTTTGTTTTGCATAACAAACAAACATATGGTAAAATATAGTTATAAAAATAAAACTATAGTGTAAATTGAGGTGAAACCATGTGATATCACATAAAGAAAAAGAAGTTATAATAAATTTCTTAATTAAATATGTAAAGGCTGATTTAATTTATATTTTTGGTTCTTATGCTAAAAACAGAGAAAGAAAAAATAGTGATCTTGATATTGCTTTTTTAACTGATGTACAGTTTGATCAGTATGACGTTATATAAAAAGAATAAAAGAGGTCTATGATAATAATTTTGATAATTTGCAGGATTATACTAAACAGGACTCTATAATTAAATGTATAAAAATTCAAAAGCCCTTTCTGTAGTTTTTACCAGAAAAGAGCTTTTTTTAATATAGAACTTACTTTGCATAATGGTTTTTATTTTCTATTAAAATCAAATCCAGGAATAGATACCTTTTTTTCAATTTTATCAAAGATGTGAGCAAAAACAAGAATTACCAGAAGATAAATAACAGCAATTATCAAATATACTCTAAAAAACTCAAAATTTCTACTGGCAATTAATTTCCCCTCTGTCATTAATTCTTTAGCTCCAATTATATAAGCAAGAGAGGAATATTTGATCATATAAATAAATTCATTGGACCAGGCCGGAATAACTCTTCTTAAAGCCTGTGGTAAAATAATATAAAAAATTCCCTGCCATTTTGTCATACCAATAGAAAGAGCAGCTTTAAGCTGGCCTGAACTAACTGACTGAATTGAACCCCGCAAATATTCTGCCTGATAAACCCCACTATTTATTATAAAACTAACAATGGCAGCAGTAATTGGTGATAACCTTATTCCATATGGAGGTAAACCATAATATATAACAAAAAGCTGAACAAGTAGAGGGGTACCTCTTATAAGACCAATAAAAAGTGATATTGTTCGTGAAACTATTTTATTTCCATAGATTTTCCCAATGGAGAGGAAAGTACCAAAAACGGTTCCCATTGTACAGGCGATAATAGTTATAAAAATAGTAACTCTCAGTCCACGTAATAGTTGTGGATAATATTGCAAAAACATTTCAAAAAGGTCTAATATATTATCTAAAAAGCCAGAAATATTTTCTAACATTATTACTCACCCTCACTGTATAAGTCTGTTAACTTAAATAAGAATTCTTTTGTTCTCTTTTTTTGAGGATTAGTAAATAATTTTTCTGGTTTTCCTTTTTCTACAATTTGTCCTTTATCCATAAATATTATCTCATCTGATACAGTGCGGGCAAACCCCATCTCATGAGTAACAATAAGCATGGTCATTCCTTCTATTGCCAGGTTTTTCATAACAGTTAATACCTCACCTGTTAATTCAGGGTCAAGGGCAGATGTTGGTTCATCAAATAATATTAATTTTGGCTGCATTGCTAAAGCCCTTGCTATTCCAACCCTCTGTTTCTGTCCTCCTGATAATTGAGCTGGATATGAATCAGCTAGATTTTGCAGTCCAACACGTTCTAATTCAAGCATAGCTAATTCAGATGCCTCTTTTTTATTCATTTTTTTAACTTTTGTTAGTCCTACCATTACATTACCTTTGGCTGTTAAATGTTTAAATAAACCAAAATCCTGAAATACAAAACCTATTTGCTGTCTTATTTGATTTATATTTGTTGAAGTAATTTTTTCATTTTCTAAATAAAAATCACCTTTATCAGGAGGAACCAATCTAATAATATTATTTAAAATAGTGCTTTTTCCAGTTCCGCTGGGTCCAACGATTACTTTGGTTTCTCCTTTATTTAACGATAATGATATCCCTTTAAGTACATCTATTTTTCCGAAACTATGATATAAATTTTCTATTTTTAATAAATGATTATTATTAGTAGCCATCTGAACCTCCTTCAATTCCTATCCCTGGTACCCTGTATTTTTTTTCAAAAAAGGTTAAAAACCCATTAATTGTAGTGGTTAGTATTAAATAGATAAAAGCTACTGTTAAATAAATAACCATTGGTTCATGAGAAGTTGTAACAAAATATTCTCCCTGTCTTAATAATTCAACAACACCAATAGTAAAAGCTAAAGAGGTATCCTTGAGAACAATGGCTGATTCATTTGTAAAAGGTGGTATAGCAATTCTAACTGCCTGTGGACCAATCACATAAAAAAAAGCAGTTATTTTATTCATTCCAAGTGATAAAGCAGCTTTCATCTGGCAGCCACTTACTGACTGGATTGCACCTCTATAGATTTGAGACTGGTAAGCAGCACTTCTTAAACCAATACCCAGGACAGCGGCACTAAATAGCCGAATTCTAATCCCTATAAGTGGTAAACCGAAATTAATTAATAATAAGATTACAATTAAAGGGATACTACGGGCAATTCTCTCATATATTTTTACTATTTTTTTAATTAATAAATTACCATATACCTGTCCAAAAGCAAGTGGTAAGCCTAAAACAACTCCCAGTAGAAGACTCCAAAATGTTAATTTGATAGTAACCAGTGTTCCTTCTAGTAAAAAAGGAAAGGCTCTGATAATTAATTCTATCTTTTCTATGGCAAAACACCCTTTCTAAAAGAATTAAGCTTAAAGCAAGCTTAAAAATAAACTTAATATGTATACTTGCTTTAAGCTTTTTTTAATTAATGATCTAAAGAATTAATTAAAATATTTTTCTACCAGTTCTCCCATGGTTCCATCATCATTTAATTCTTCAAGACCTTCATTTATTGCCTGTAGTAAAACAGTATTACCCTTTTTAACAGCAATACCATATTCTTCATCTGTAATAATTTCTGCTACTATTTTAACAGGTCTTGTTTCACTAAATCTGGCAGCTACTGGACTATCCAGAACAACACCATCCACATTACCATTAACCAGATCGGTAATCACATAAACATATGACTCATATTGTCTCAAATTACCGGTTAATATTTCAGGTTCTACTAAATTATCATTTACCCAGATATCACCGGTAGTACCAGTTTGTACCCCTATACTATTATCACCAAAGAGAACTGTTAAGTCCATATCTGAGTCCTCACGTACAATTACAGCCTGGTTGGCTGAATAATAAGGGTCAGAAAAATCCATACTTTTTTTTCTTTCTTCAGTGATAGTCATACCGGCTATGATAATATCAATATTTCCAGCATCCAGATTTGCCGGGAGTGAATCAAAGCTTAAGTCTCTTATTTCTACTTCAAATCCTTTTAGTTTACCTATTTCATTGATTAAATCTATATCAAAACCAACAATTTCTCCATCTTCTACATATTCAAAAGGTTCAAATCCAGCATTTGTACCAACTATATATTTGTCTTGTAAAGTAGCATCTTCAACTTCATCATCCAATATTTCTATAACACTATCATCTGAAGGTAAAGCTTCATCTTCATCGTCTGTACAACCACCCAATAATACCAGTGAAGTTATTAAAAGTAACACAACAAAAATTTTTAATTTCATAAAGACCCTCCTCTTAAATGTCTATGACTAAATATTTATTCCCCTTAAATTTTAAAACAGTCACCCCTTTCTTTAGATTTTTGCATATTTATTATATTTTCTAGATGGTACACCTATTTTCCTTCAATTGTGTGATGAAATTTTAAATTAAGTAATTAGGAATACAGATACATATTTCTGATAAAATTGTAAATTTTCTTTTGAGAGCTTTACAAAAAAAAAGGAATTTTTTGATCAAACCCGAAATATATTATTATAGAGAAAAAATTTTAATCAAAAAAAGGGGGATAATATGTTCTATAAAAAAAGATTAATAATTATATGTTTAATTTTTTTTATAGTTATTCTTTTTTTAAGTAGTTGTGATATGT
>PWOK01000040.1 GCA_003557445.1 Halanaerobiaceae bacterium | reverse complement strand
TCGACATAAAGCAAGCATAGAGGCATGTTTGCCCGAACAATTATTTTCCACCGGTTCAGGTTTTTTGCCCTTTTTCCTTTTGTTTTTATTATAAGGTGGATGGATACCACATTTTAAAGCTGATTGATCAAGTCCAATTTTTTTCAAAATAGAATTAACAGTTTTCACATGTTCCTTTTCTCCACTATGAGAAGAAGCCATTACTGCTAATTCTTTATCACTAAAATTAAATTGTTTTACAGCCCCGGAATTAATCAGGGGAAAAACCTGAAAAGGTTTGGCTGAGGATCTCCAGTAAGTTACCAGCTGATCATCACAGGTGTGATAAATGGTTTCACCACTTCCATTTACAACTGTTAAATATCCTTTATGACAGCTTTCTATAATTTGACCTCTATAAATATTAACTGTTATTTCTGACATATTTCTTTTCCCCCGGGCCTGCAAAAATTATATATAAAAAATAATAAGATTCTTCAGTCAAAAAACCAAAGAATCTTTCTTTATAAATCAATTAACCCCAGACTTATTTCAATAGCCTTATCTACTTTTTCTAAAGTCTCATCTTCTAAATGAGCAACATGTCTCTGTAATCTTTTTTTATCAATGGTCCTGATCTGTTCCAGTAATATTACAGAGTTTTTTTCCAGTTTAGCCGATTCAGCTGGTATTTCTACATGTGTTGGCAGTTTTGCTTTATCAATTTTGGAAGTAATGGCAGCTATAATTACTGTAGGACTGTATTTATTACCAATATTATTTTGAACAACTAAAACCGGCCTGATGCCACCCTGTTCAGAACCCACAACAGGGTTTAAATCCGCATAAAACACATCTCCTCTTGTTACCTTCACTTTATTCACACTCCGCTAATGTTTCTTCATAATAACTCATTATCCGGGCATCATATTCTATGCCTTCATCAGCCAGTTCTAAATTAATATTGCTCATTTTAATATAACCATTTCTCAGCTGTTCCCTTATTTTTTGGCGTTTTTTTTCATGAAGATATAGTTTCATTGCTTCCTTGATAAATTCACTGCGATTACCACTGCCTTTTTCCTGAACAAAACCATCAATTTCTTTTAATAAATTATGAGGTAAACTTATCATTACTCTTTTTATATTATCCAAAAAAAACCCCCCCGGACAATCAGAAGTTAATAATATTATATACAATTACAGTGAAAAATGTCAATATAATTTATTATTTATTTTTCCTTAACCCCAATAATATATTCATTATATAATGAATTATATAAAAAAAAACAGATGAGACAAACTATTTATCAGTCTCACCTTTAAACCTTACAAAAAAATCCTGTGCCAGTTCACGGTTTAAAGAAGCCATTTTTTTATATCCCTCTTTTAACTCCCTGGCTATTTTCTTTTTTTCTTTTTCACTAAAACTCCTGTCCCTGCTCAGGCCTTTAGTCATAAGCTCACCTCTTAAAATGACTTATATAATCTATTACTTATTAATAGTATATAATACAGCAAAAAGTCTGTCAACACCTGATACTACTTATTTTATGGGAATTCAAACCAGTTTATAAAACATAGAACAGACCATTCTCTTTAACATATGCAATTAAGTCCTGATAAAGTCTGTGATCTTTTATTGTTTGACTGTCACCGACCAGAATCAACTTACGTTTAGCCCTGGTCAGAGTAACATTTAAACGCCTCAAATCACGAAGAAAACCTATATTTTGATTGGGGTTGCTTCTAACAAATGAATTAATAACCATTTCTTTTTCACGGCCCTGAAATCCATCAACAGTATTAATTTCCAGATTTTCTATTTTGTTTTTACTATATAACATATTAACCTGATCCTTATAGGGGGTAATTACCGCAATTTGTGATGGAGCCAGCCCCATTCGTAACGCATTATCAACTATATCCATTACAATCTCTGCTTCCACGGGATTATCATAAGAATAGGAGCCTGATAATGACCTTTCTTTAGCCTCCATCCTGGAAGTATCCAGAAATACTACCGGATAATCAGGATTAAGGGCTTTATCCTTAAAACAGTCTGATTCTTCAGGATATACATCAAGATCTTTAAGTGTATGATCTTTAACCCGGCTATCACTTTTTAAGCGTCCATTATAAAATTGTTCACTGGAAAATTTCATGATCTTATCATTCATCCTGTATTGTACCTGTAGTAATGACCAGAATTCTTTCCCCTGTAATTCATAAAGGCGTTCAAAAAGGGATTTTAATAATCCTTTTTCAGCTGCTTCTTCATTTAAAACAGTTGGTGGCAATTGTTTGTGATCACCGATTAATACTGTTTTATCTCCTTTAACAAGAGGTATCAATGAAGCAGGTTCTGTGGATTGAGTGGCTTCATCAATAACAATCAGGTTAAATTTATGACCTGCCATCAATTCAGAACCAGAGGTTGAGTTGGTAGCACAGACAACATCAGCCCTATTAATTAAATCTTCAGCTGCCTTTTCTTCCAGAGAATCAATCCTGTCAAAACAATCATTAATTTCATCCTGTAATTCAAGCCATTCAGCCATTTCTTTGATTTTTTGAAGGGAAACCCCTCGAGAAGTGGTATTCTTTTTTGCCAGTTTTTTTATCAAATCATCACTCATACCACGGCGCCAGCGACTACCAGGATGGGTTAAATCATCCTGTTTATCCATTAAATTCTGTGCCTGCTGACGAATTTTTTGAGCCTTTTTGTAATCACTATGTTCCAGTACTTTATAATCAAGGGTATGTTCTCGCAAAACAGGAGTAACCCTTAAAGGATGTCCAATTCTTAAAACCCTGACACCGGTACTGGCCAGTCTTTCTACCAGATTATCAACTGCAATATTTGAATCAGCTGCAGCCAGGACACTGATCTCCTGTTTTATCGCCTGATTTATAATTTCAATTGCTGTAATTGTTTTTCCTGTTCCCGGTGGTCCCTGAATCAAATAAAAATCTTTTGCCTTTAAAGCATTTTTTACTGCTTCTTTTTGAGAATGATTCAAATTTTTATTTATCCATTCAATTATCTGTAATTTTTCCTTATCCCATTCAGGAGATTTTAATCCCAGTAATTTATCAGCTAATTGATCAAGGCTTTTAACCTCATCCAGTGCTTCCAGCATTCTCTGATAGGTCACATCATTCACATAAAGATCAAGCCTTAAATCCTTGCCATAAACAAATGATGAGGGTTTACTGTCAAAAACAACATTAATAGAGTATTTTGTTTTTTCTGCCACTGTACCTGATGGATTCTCTGAATGAAGTGGTTTGTATTTGCTGATCATTACCAGGTCACCGATACTTATTTCTGTTTCAGGGAGTTTTTCTCCGGGATTCTGTCTCATAAATTTAATCATAACCTTATTGCCAAAAGCCTTCCCTGCATCACGACCTTTCAGATCAAGAATAGCCCTTCCTTTTTTTTCTCTTTCTTCAGGACTAAGACGTTTAATTTCCAGTTCATGCTGTTCCATTTCCTCTATTCTTTCAAGTTCAACCAGCTTTTTATATTTATTTACATAATCAATTAATTCACCATCAATAAATTTTTCTCTATTTTTGGGATAAACATGAACCTGTACTCCCCCAATTTTGTTATTATTCATTACATTGATTACATTTTTGGCTATATCTTCATTAACCTCTACCTCTGCTTTATTTTTAAATATATCTATTTTACCGATATCATCACTTTCAATTTTGACTTCATTGATAAATGCACCGACTATATCACCCGGTCCTATATCTTTATTTATATCTGTAACAATTAATTTCATAAAAAACCTGAATTAAAAACAACTCAGGATATTTCACCTCCTGTGTTACTTTATATATTATTTTTCTATATTTTCTATATCCTTATATACTTTACTTCCAACCGCATTACATTGATTCTGGTATTTTCCCTGGTAGGGATTTGCTGCTATTTTATCCATTTTAGCAAAAACAAGCTGGCATATTCTTCTGCCACTGACAAGTTTTATGGGTAACCTGTTGGCATTATATAATTCCAGGGTTATCTGCCCGGCAAAACCGGGATCAACCCAGCCTGCATTCTGGATAAATAAACCCATTCTACCAATAGAACTTCTGCCCTCAACAAAGGCAGTAATATTTTCTGGCAGTTCAATAAACTCCCGGGTTGTTGCCAGCAAAAAAGATCCCGGAGGAATTACAATTTCATTTTCTTCTATTTCAACATATTTAATTTCTTTTTCCAGAGTCATAACTTCCATAAGATTCTCATCAATTTTTAAAAAACTGGTTCCCAGTTTCATATCAATTGATGCAGATTGAATTTGTTCTCTATCTAAAGGATCCACCTGTAATTTTTTTTTATTTATTAAATCCCTCAAAGTCCTGTCTGATAATATCATTATAACTCCCCTTCCCCCTGCATATATGTTTATACAGGTAGTCTTCTATCTTGATTAATAATTCTTCTTCATCAGGTCCATCAATAACCAGCTGGAAAGTATCCCCCTGTCCCAACCCCAGTGATAAAACACTGATTATACTTTTAGCATTTACTTCAATATCATCAAAGATAATTGTTGTTTTTGCTTTGTATTTACTGACTATATCCACAAAATGTGCTGCCGGCCTGGCATGTAAACCAACTGGGTTAATAATTGTATATTCTTTTTTGATCATGGTTATAATATCAATTACCTGTCATATTTTTTACCAGGTCAGCTCTGGCAACTATTCCAACCATTATTTCATTTTTAATTACCGGCAGGCGATTTACATCTTTTTCTACCATAATTGTAGCTATTTCATCTACAGGTGTATCAGGATTAATTGTAACCACCTCTTCAGTCATTAAATCCTCTACCTTTATGGCAATAAATTTTTTAAATTCTTCTCTAAATTTTCGGGGATTCTCCAGAAAAAAGATTCCGCCAAGTATGTTTATATGGGCAGGGGTATTAAGTTTTTTATTTTTCATAATCAGGTCTTTCTCCGTTACAATACCTACCAGTTTACCATCCTGGACTACAGGTAAACCACTGACATCTTTTTTGCTCATAATTTTAGCTGCATCTTCCACACT
>PWOK01000348.1 GCA_003557445.1 Halanaerobiaceae bacterium | reverse complement strand
TGTTTGACGTGGTTTTGGACGTTTCCCTTCAATTGATTTCATTAAAGCCGTAGATTCTCCGGCAACAAAGGCTCCAGCTCCTTTTTTGATTTCCAGTTCAAAATCAAATCCTGATCCCAGAATATCTTTACCCAGAAAGCCATATTCTTTAGCCTTTTTAATAGCCCTTTCAGTATGTCTAACAGCCATGGGATATTCTGCTCGTACATAGATAAAACCCCGATTAACACCAATGGCATAGGCAGCAATAATCATACCTTCTATAATAAGGTGAGGATTACCTTCAAGTAAACTGCGGTCCATATAAGCCCCGGGATCACCTTCATCTGCATTACAGATCAAATATTTGGGTTCAGCTTTTTCCTGACGACAATATTTCCATTTTTTCCCCGCTGGAAATCCTGCTCCTCCCCTGCCCCGAAGACCGGCATTAATAACTTCTTCAATAATTTCTTCCGGAGTAAATTCTGATAATGTTTTATCCAGAGCAGAATAACCATCAACATTTAAATAATCAGTAATTGAGGTTGGTTGTATAAAACCATTATTTTTAAAAACAATTCTTTTTTGATGTTTATAAAAAGGTATTTCTGTTTCTCTGGAAATTCTCTCTGCAATAGAAGGGTCTTTATAGAAAAGTCTATCAATCATTTTCTCTTTTACAATTGTTTCTTCTAAAATTTCTTCTACATCTTCAGGTTCTATTTTTACATAAAGATAATTTTGTGGTCTTATTACCATTAAAGGACCCTGTTCACAGAATCCCTGACACCCTGTAACCCTTATTCCTACTTTTTCAGTTAAACCTTTGTTTTCCATCATATTTTTTAGCTCATCTATTACTTCCTGACAATTTGAACCCTGACATCCGGTTCCTCCACAAACAGCAATATATTTATCCTGTGATTCTTCCTTTTTTTTAATTTCTTTTCTTAAGGCTTTTAATTTTTCAGATGATTTAATTCTTTCCATTGTTATGAATCACCACCTTTTAACTCTTCACAAAGATTCTTTACTTTCTTCGTAGTCATATTTCCGTGAAATCTGTCATTAACTTTAATTACAGGTGCTACAGCACAACAGCCAAAACAACTAACAGTTTCCAGTGAAAATTTTTCATCAGGGGTAACCCCTCCCTCTTTAATCTGCAGAATTTCTTCAAATTCTGCAAGAATACCCGGTGCTCCCTGTACATGACAGGCAGTACCTATACAAATAGAAATATGATATTTTCCTATTGGATTTAACCTGAATTCATTATAAAATGTGGCCAGTCCATATAAATTAACCAGAGGGATATCCAGTTTTTTTGATATCTTATTAAAAGCCTGTTCTGGCAACCAGCCGTATTCTTCCTGAACTTCCTGTAAAAAAGGAATCAATGAAGGTGTTTCCTTACCCTCATTATCAATATATTTTTCTATAATTTGATCAATTTTTTTGAAATCCATTTTCTTTTCCCCCATATTTGTTTAATTTCATGAAAATGTTTTTTCTATACGGCAGTTAGATACCTGTAAGTGTGGTAGTTTAAACTGAAATTCATAATCAGGTTCAGCCTTAAAGTTAATATCTTCTTCAACAAAATGAAAAGGGAAATACTGAAAAGGAATAAAAACAGATCCAGGATTAACCCTTTTACTTACATAAACTCTGGCTTTAATCTCTCCATATTTGGTGACCACTTTAACCTTTTCTTCATTTATGAGTTCTAGATTTTCTGCATCTTTACTATTAATTTCTATATAGGGATCTTCAATAAAACTCTCCAGGGCCTCTATTTGTGGATCCATAAATCCTGTTTTGAAATGGAAAAGAATCCTGCCAATCATGACATTAAATTTGAATGGTCCTTCTTTTTTTGTTTCCTCTTTCTGTGAAAGACTATATTCTACTGGAATTAATTCTATTCTGTCTTTAATTAAATTTTCCCGGGAAAGATATTTTGTTCCCTGTTTGTTTGAATCATCACAGGGCCATTGTAATCCCTTATTATCAAGAGCCTGATAATTAACATTATTATAAATTGGAGTTAAATTAGCAATTTCATCCATGATTTCTGCTGAACTTTTATAATTCATTGCATAATTCATTCTGGAAGCTAAAGCAGATAAAATTTCCCATTCTGCCCTGGATTCTTCAAGAGGATTAAACCCTTTTCTTACCCTGGATATTCTTCTTTCATTATTGGTATAAGTTCCCTCTTTCTCAATGAATGTAGCAGCAGGTAATACAATATCAGCTGTTTTTGCTGTTGCATTTAAGAATGGTGTTACTACAACCAGGAATTCAAGTTCATCAAAACTTCTCTTTATTTCTCCCAGATTTGGTCTGGAAAACTCCGGTCCTTCTCCCAGAACTAACATTGCTTTTATATCGCCACTAAGAGCTGCTTCCAGCATTTCTACAGCATCAAGTCCTTTTTCAGAATTAATAATTGTACCCCATTCATTTTCAAATATTTCTCTTGCTTTTTTATTATCCACTTTTTGAAATCCTGTTAATAAATCAGGGACAACTCCCATATCATATGTTCCCTGATCATTATTCTGATCTTTTAAAGGATATAGTCCTGAAGCCGGTTTGCCAATATTACCTGTTATTGAAGACAGATTAATAAGTGAAATTACATTGATAACACCTTTACCATGCTGTTCAATTGTCATATCATAAATTATTGAAGCCTTTTTAGCCCCGGCAAACATTTTAGCTGTAGCAATTAATTTATCAACAGGAATACTGGTTGTTTTTGAAACTTTTTTTGCAGTATATTTCTTTAAAGCTGTTTTTAATTCTTTGAAATTTTCGGTACAGTTTTCAACAAAATCATGTTCATATAAATCCTCATCTATTATAATTTTCATCAAACCATTAATCCAGTCTGCTTCAGTATTATTTTCAGGTCTAAGCCAGATATCTGCCATATTAACCAGTTTGTTCTTTTTAGAACTAATGATAATAAGTTTTGTTCCTTTTTTCTTTACAGCTTTAATAACATAATATGCAATAACAGGATGTGATTCTGTTATATCTGCCTCTGTTATTAAAATACAATCTGTATCTGTTAATTCCTGAATAGAATTGGTCATTACTCCTGGACCAATCATTTTTTCCAGACTGAATATTGAAGCCGAATAAAACAAACGGGAAAAATGATCTATATTATTGGTTCCAATTACAGCTCTCATGAATTTCTGAAATATATAATTATCTTCATTGGTATTTTGAGCAGAAGATATACCACCTATTTGATCTGCATCATATTCGTTAAATTTCTCTGCTATTTCATTTATTGCTTCTTTCCAGGTTATAGGCTTAAAACTCCCATCCTGACGTTTTCTTAAAGGATGTGTAACCCGGTTTTCCCGATCAATATAGGTGTGTCCAAATCTACCTTTGAGACAGAGAGAAATATTATTGGGAGGACTATCTGCTCCCCTGACCTTGGCTATTTTATTATCTGTCGGATATAATTCCAACTGACAGCCAACAGAACAGTATGAACAGGTGGTTATTACAGTATTGATATCTCTTTTTCGTAAAGGAATTTTAGGAAATTTTTCTGTTATTGCCCCTGTTGGACAGTATTCCAGGCATTCTCCACATCCCTTACAACCTGAAGAACCACGTTCTCCCAATCCTGCAGTAGCAATAATGCTTCGTCCTCTGGAACCATATCCCAGTACACCTGTACCCTGAACTTCTTCACAGGCCAAAATACAACGGGAACAGGCTATACATTTTGAAGGATCATAAACTAAAACAGGAGAAGTTGTATCATAAGGTAATGGATCTTTTTCTTCTGGCAAATAATTTCTTATTTTTCTGCCAAATGATTCTTTTAACCTGACCCGATCAAATTTATAGGCAAAAGGATTAATTATAGCCAGTGCAATAAATGAACTGCCAAAAAGACCTAATAACTGTAAGCCCAGAGTCAGTATTGCCAGGAGAGCTCCAAAAAGATACTGGCCTTTATGTGTTACCGGAGTTGTCTGAGGCTCTGTTGCCATATAAAAAGCCAAAAAGATAACACTACCTGTAAATACATGAAAAGCAATTCTCATAGGTATATGACCACCTGTTAACATTCCCAGTCCGGTAGCCAATACAGCCATACCCAGAAGATAACTGAGTGAAATTCTCCATTTGAGTTTAATCCTGAAAGCCAGTAAAACACCTGAAGCCAGAGTTAGTATTCCGGAGGCACCACCTATCCAGCCGTGACTTTTCCATAAGATCAAACTCTGAGTAATACTTAAGTTTTCTGTTCCATAAAAACCAACCTGTTCAGCCAGTCTCATTGCTCCCAGAAAACCTTCTTCTGTGAATAATGCATAATCAAGATGTTCAGGATAAAATAACATACCTGAAGTTAAAGAATCGGGAAGCATCCAGATTAATGTTATAGTAAGTAATATAAGTGCTTTGGCTCCTGCAGCCGGATTGACAATTTTTCTTCCAAAATATTTTTCCTGTCCCCATTTAAAAACTATCATAGTCATAGCAGAAACAATTGCAGTTATATAATAAGGAGAAAGTTCTCCCATACACAAACCAACAATCATTCCCGCCACCAATGGGGAATAAGGATTTTTGTAAGTTGCTTCACTTAATCTATGAATTGATTTTAATTCAACCACTTTAATAATATAATGACAGATAACTGCAGTAATGACTGCAACCAGAATATTATATAATGCATTTGTACCCATGGCTAAAACAGCTGCCACAGCAGGAATCATCATTGCTACTAAAGTTCTAATCATAACCTGTTTTTCTGTTAAATTGGAATGTAAATTTCCAGCAATACCTCCTGGAGTGGATACCTGTTCTGTATTATTCAAATTCATTTTTTTATATTTTCCCTCCTTTTTTCACCCTTTTCATTATATCTGTCTATATTTGATAATTTTTTCACTAATTAAATTAATATATCTAATTTTTTCGATAAAAAAACTGATTTTCCTGCTTAAAATTTTGTTTTTTTTAAGTTTTTTTGAGTTTTAATAGACTGGCAGGATCTGTCACTGCTCCTATTTTTGCAGCAAAGTTTGTTTGTTGTTTGATATCTTCTCCTGAAATAAGATGTATATCAAGCAAAC
>PWOK01000085.1 GCA_003557445.1 Halanaerobiaceae bacterium | reverse complement strand
ACTTACAATAATTTTTGGCCATATACACGTCTTTATACATGGCTCGAATTGCAATATCTTTTGCGGTGACAAGGTCTTTAATCCTATCATAGATCTTACGTGATTTATTAAAGTTAATTTCCTCTATAACCGCAAGGATAGTCCCCTCAAGACTGCCGTTAAAACTTCCTTGTAAGGCCTCCTCTGCTCGGTGGTATCCTTTTCCTTCTTTAAAGAGTATAGATAAAGCCTCATGTAGCGAAGACTTACCGGTATTCTGCCCCCCAAAAACAAATAGGTAAGGGAGTGGTTGTTCAGGTTGCTGAAACATGTACCCTACCCAGTGTCTAAGATAGTCATGGCCGTCTTCAATACCATTATCCTCACACCATTTACTATTAGTTACAGCAGGTTTAAGGCTGTAACCGACATGGGCGAGAATTGCATCCCACGTGGGGTGTATACCTTTAGTGGGCGAGTAAGCAAGTTGTGCTCCTGCCTTATTCCAAAGTCTACCTCCGGGATACTCCGGTGCAAAAGGTTCATCAGTTATTGCATAAGGGTTTAAAATACATTCACCTTTAACTTTCTGCCTCTCACTGGCTTTAAGTTCTGGCATTTTCGTGGCCATCACAGAATCAACAGACTGGACACCGTGCTGAACCCACTCTTCATTAACATTGATATACCACCCGTAATCTTGCCCGTTCTTTTGGGTTGACCGGATTATATTATCTACGTTAATATCCTTATTACCTTCATCTGATGAATCTTCAGTAAAAGGGAAAACTTTCAGCCATGTTTTTCCTTCATTAATCCAACCCCGTTCTCTCATGTCGTCTTTTTCCCGAGTTACTTCCACCGATATATTATTCTTGGTTCGATTCCAAGCTATAATACAACTTCTGTTACGAAGCTGGTCAGAGAAAGAAATCTCTATACCTAAGGATGCAAGAGATTGAGTTACTGCATCCGTGGCAGAAAAGTTCTCGTGTGACTCATACACAAAATTATTTTTTGCGTTTAACATACCTCCATAGTAACCACAAGATTGGGAAAAACTTGGTGGGGAGTTAAAATCTATTTTGACCCAACCGTTCACATCAACTGTCCACGAGGCATCTTCTTCACAGTATTTTCCATATCTACGAAGTTGAATAACCCCGTCGGGCCGTAAAAATCCAAAGCAATTTTGCTTAGGGTCTTCCCCCGAACTGAACGTGGAGAATAAACCCTGTAACGCCAGACTTTCATGACAGGCGAGGAAGTCTTGAGTATGACCTACCACCATGTTATGGTCAGTGTCGTACCAAAAATTCCTTTTGGCGTTTTTACTTAACCACTTAAGAATCATCTTGTGCTTATCGTCAATATTGGAAGTTTTCGTTGTGGCAGATAATTCCTTTATATCTCCGTTCAGAATAATCTGAGCAGATTTTCTACTTACAACAGATAAGTGGCTCTTCCAGTTTTTAGGTATGGCCTCCACTGGTAGATTCGACTCGGCCTTTTTATACATCTGGAGACCGTTAGTCCCCTCTTGTTTCCTGTGCCAGCACCAAAGAATAGAACCCACACAGTCTACGTTGGATTTAAAGTTGTACCCACACTCGGCAGACATAAGGGTAAGAACAGAACGGGCCACAGCCGCATGCTCGTTGTGATTCTCAGTTGGAAAACCCTCCGTAAAATGCACGTAAGCGTGAATACCTGATCCACTTGTAGATGTTATTACTTCTACCCAAGGTATCGCTGATAGTTCGGCCTTAACCCTCTCCATCTCTTCTTCGTTTATCCCGATTTTGTGGTTGACAATTGAATCGAAATCATACCCAACCCACATGGATTTTTTCTGCTTCCAATTCCAGCCGGTCATACCTATACCCTCAGCGTGTTTTTCCAAAGAAAACATCATTGGGCTATTTACAAAGTGTGGATTTGTATTCGCGTTTATTGGAATCCTTATATGCTTCCAAATATCCCGCTTATTGTCAGGGTCTTGAAACCCTTTCCACTGTTTACTTTTATACTCCCCGGTGTATTTTACCCCGTTATCCTTGGCCACCATTACCTGCACTTCCATTTCAGGTGTGTACCACTTGGCCACCGGTGATGTAGAGAATTTTAAGAACCTTTGTATAGCACTGGTTTTAGTTAAGGGTGTAGCCATCAGTTCCTCCCATCATCGACAAATACAAAAAATATTATTACTAATATCGTTGCCACGGTTAGTACATTTTCAATCACTTCTTGTTCCATACTGCCTCCAGTCTATTTCTCCACATAGCTTCTCTTTTTCTCCTTGCCGCATTGTACTTACGGATCCTTGCCCGCTTATTGCGGGCCAATACTGCCCCTTTCTCAAAATATATTACCCAGTGTATAATCAGAATAATATAAATTATTGATGACGCTATCGCCACAAGAATTAAATAAATCAAAACCAACTCTCCTTTTCCGCGAGTAGTCGCAATAAATATTTGGGCCCACTGAATTGTATGGCCGGGTGAGTTCCATTCAGAATAGATTCCGGTAGTCCAATATCGAAAGTTCCGGTCACCAGTTCTTTCCAAAGCTGATTATATTGTATACTCAACTCATTGAAAAATTTTGGAGTAACAACAGCACGATAGCTACACACAATTATTTTCTTCTTCTTACCGTTGAAACACAGGTGGTCGAACATTACAGGGAACGGAGGTTTAAGTCCCATAAGGTGTCCATAAGTTGCAAACTGTCGAGCAAAACCCAAGTCGATTTCATCGATGGGCATATTATGTTTGTACAACTTGTGGGCAGGCTTCCATTCCAAATCAAATTTTTTGTAGAAACCTTTCTTTGGGCTCATCCCGTTTTTACTTGTATACCCCGATACTTTGAAATCGAAAGGTATAATCTGCTCCGTGTATGGGTCAACGACAGTTGCATCGAGCTGTCCTCGAACAGGGGCATCCCCGATTTTTCCTTCGTAGTGATCCTCCACAGAAACCCAATTCTTCTCGAATAAAGCCCTGCTTGACCTGTACTCACCCAATAGTTTTCTACCTGCTTTCCGAACATTATCGTATTCTTCCGGTAGAATCAACTCGGCTTTACTAAGGGAGTCTTCAATATACTCAAGAGGCTTACCTGTTTTAACACCTTTTTCAATTAACCATCTTTTGACGTCTATGTCGAAAGCCGTACCGCAAGCTGCCGCAAGGTTTGTTTTTTCCTGTGGATAAATATTATCCTTACGCAATTTTCTCAAGTAAAATGTAATCGGCTCTTTTCTCGCTTTACTTAGGCTTGACGGACTTAAAAATTTTGGCAGTTTTTCAAACATTAAGTTCTCTCCTTTTTAAAGGGTTTACTAAATTCATGATATTAGGGGAGCAATTTACCACTCTAAAATAGTGTTTCTTTCTAAGATGATAATTCTTTGATCCCCTTAAATCAAAAGCCGCAACACAGTATAATCTTATGCCGGCTTTATATTGTATTGGAAATTGTTCTTTTTGTGCTTTTGTTAGGTGGGATATTAAGTTTCCTTTCCTATCTAACCTTTTAAACTCTATCCACCTGTCTCCGTAGTTCCTATGATAAACCCAATAGTCTGCTAACCCCTTCGTGGTAAAACCGGCCACCATATTCACACATTTCCAGCCCCTGCTACGGAACATTCTAATCATTGGGTCAACAACTAAAACAGATTCTTTTTGTCTAACCGCCATACCCCTCTCCTATAATTGTACAATGCTGAGGTACCCCGTCAACGCTCATGTAGTTGAAAGAAAAATCCACTTTACACCCTACGGGGTAACTGTTTGTTATATTTTCCCACTCTCTCATATGGTCTGTTAAGCCTCCGGATATTTTAAATGTTATATTTTTTCCGATGACATTATCCCCTACCCCGTGGATATTTTCCACGTTATCTGTAAGAGTCATATTTACTATCAATGCTCCTGCTCGACCCTCATGTCGTTTCTTCCCTTCCGTGTAGTCTACAACTATTGCAGTGTCTTCATATATAGGCTTGTATTTATACACGCTGTTAGTCCTTTTATTCTCGTATTGGGTATCCATATCGGTAAAAACCAACCCTTCCCAATCTTGGACTTTAAATAGGGTAAAAACATCCGCAACTTGTGTCAAGCTGTTACATGGTCTTTGCTCAATAATACTTGCGGGGCCACCTGAGGAGATGTTTTTCTTCAGTAAACCCATATAATATCGTCTGGTTCTCAAAGATGAGATAAACTTCCGCCTGAAAGGGCAGTCTTTAAGCCCCTCCAGTTCATTAAATCTGTGGAATGTGCCGTAGGGTTTAACAGAGAATATTTTGTATTGCACGGCATCCCAAAAAGATTTTTTAGGAACCTTTAGTCTTGCTCCCTTTTTGACAAATTGTATATCGTCGTTATGCCACAACTCCCCGTGGCATGGAATGTTTCCAATCTGCTTGTGGAGCCGAGAGATAAAATCATCTGTCGCTACAACAACTTTTGGTAAAGGTTTCTTAGAATCCTTAGGATTCCTACCCAGTGTCCACAGCCCTGTAGACCGTAAACCAGTGGAATCGACTCGGCTTGGGTAGAACCAAGGTACGTCTTTAGCTAACATACCAGTTGTTACTCCTCCGTCCCATATTACGGAGTACCCATTATATTTCCTACTCCAGTGGTACCCCACTACTTTTTTCATGTCACCGTAATTAAGTACGGTTAGCTTCTGCCCGAAACTTCCACTCATACAACCTCGCTTATTAATAAACAAAACAAATCATAGCTTGCACCTGTAAGCCTGCAAGCCTGCTTTTTAGTTTTTCCATCTCTGTATAGTTCAATAGCTTTCTTTATCTTATCATTTGCGGCTTTTCTCAGTATCTCTACCTCTGAGAGAACCAGTTGCTTACCGTCTACAAACAGTACAAATACTATACCACTATTTGTCATTCTTTTACATAAGGGGATTCCTCTTTTCTTATCCCAAACTTTACAGCCAAGAATACTTTCCCGACTTTTAGTTTGGTGCACAGCATACCTGTCATAGATTACAGGGGCCTTAGTTGCCCATTTTGGAATGCTCCTCTCTTTATACTCTGCAGATTCTCCTATTTTAGGCCGTCCCATAGCTACCTCCATT
>PWOK01000107.1 GCA_003557445.1 Halanaerobiaceae bacterium | reverse complement strand
TCCCTGTATTTGACAAGTTTATTTAAAATATTTTCCAGATCAGAAACTGCTATATCCCTTCCTCCCAGACCATATATAAAGTTATATGCTTCTGTTTTTAAATTATAATTTTTTAAAGAACTACAGATATCCACAAATAAGGGGCCACCATTTAAAGAAAAAGAATCAGCCCTATCCAGTACTCCCAGAACTTCTATATTTTTCAAGGCCTTTATAATCTCCTGTGCAGGAAATGGTCTGAATAAACGTAAGTTTATAAGGCCTGCCTGAATTCCTTTTTCTCTTAAATTATCAACAGCAACCCTGGCTGTACCCATGGTTGAACCAAGACCAATCAAAGCAATTCTGGCATCTTCCATTTTATATTCTTCAAAATAGCTGTATTCTCTTCCAGTTAACTTTTGATACTCTTCAGCAATTTCTAAAACAACATCAAGGGCATATTCCATTCCATCAACCTGTTGGCGTTTATGTTCAAAATAATAGTCCTGTAAATCCAGAGGACCAAAAGTTGTCGGATTTTCAGGATCAAGTAAACTCCTTTCAGGATTATATTCCCCTATAAAATCCTGTATCATTTTATCAGATAAAGGTTTTATGTTTTCTACAGCATGGCTGATAATAAATCCATCCATATTGACCATTACAGGTAATTTAACATTTTCATGTTCAGCAATTCTCACAGCCTGAATCATATTATCATAAGCCTGCTGTGCATTTTCTCCGAAAAGTTGTATCCAGCCAGAATCTCTTGCTGCCATAGCATCACTGTGATCACAATGTATATTAATAGGTCCACTAAGAGCCCTGTTTATTACAGGCATTACCACAGGTAATCTGGTTGAAGATGTTATATATATTATTTCAAACATAAAAGCTAACCCATTGGCTGAAGTTGCTGTCATTGCTCTGGCTCCACCAGCTGCAGCACCTACTGTTGCACTCATAGCACTGTGTTCACTTTCAACTGTAATATATTCTGTATCAACATCTCCATCAGCTACAAACTGAGAAAATATTTGAACAACCTCTGTTTGAGGTGTTATCGGATAAGCAGCTACAACATCAGGATTAATTTGTTTCATGGCCATGGCCACAGCTTCATTTCCTGTTAAAGCAATTTGATCCATTTTAATCACTCCTGTTTAAAATAAATCCTATTATTTTATTTATTAACATTTTATCCACATTTAATCCACATCATCCTGTACCTTTTCTTTTTTATCTTTTTCATCCTCAGCAATCATCTCCAGAGCCTTGGCAGGACACTGATTTGCACATATACCACATCCTTTACAATGGTCATAATCTATACCTTTTAATTTTCCCTTTTCCACAAAAAAAGCTACATCAGGACAATATGCCCAGCATAATAGACAGTGAATACATTTTTTTTCACTCCATAAAGGTTTTTTTATACGCCAACCCCCTGTTTTATATGCTCTTGCATTTCCTGCTTCAGTAATCAGGCCCCCTTCAGGTATTTCTTTCCATCCTGGTTTTTTTTGCTTTTTCATATACCTTTCACCTCCTGAAAGGCTCTGAGCACTGAATTAATATTGCCTTCCACAAGTTCAGGCCTGCCTGTAAATTTTTTTTCAAATTCTTTCCGGGCCTGTTCTTCAAAAACCTTTTTGTCCATTATAGCTGTTATCCTGTTGAAAGCACCAAGCATTGGAGTATTAGGGAATCTTTTCCCTATCTCTTCCCTGGATATTTTATCTGCATCAACAATATAAAAAGATATATTGTCTGTTTCAATTTCTCTTTCTTTTTTAACCTGTTGCGGATCTTTACTGCTATTGATTATTATTTTTCCCTTTTTTTTAATATTCTCTGTTATATCAACAGTACCAATTAAAGTTGGATCAAGAACTACAATTATATCAGGTGATTCTACCTGACAATGTAGGTGTATGGGGGAATCAGAAATTCTGGTATAAGCAAGGACTGGAGCACCCATTCTTTCGGGCCCATACTCAGGAAAAGCCTGTATATACTTACCTGTTGCAGATGCTATCTTTGCCAGTAATATTGAAGCTGTTTTGGAACCCTGACCCCCTCTCCCATGCCAGCGAACTTCCAGCATATTATCCATGATAAATATTTACCTCCTCATTATTCTTATATTTATTTAAAAGGTACATATATTTTGCTCTGGCTGCTTGAATTTTATAACTGGCATGATCAATCAAATCAGGATCAGAAACATTTTCGAAATATTCCAGTGCTTCCATCCACTTCTGATGTGCTTTTTTTATTTCATCTTTAATATTTTTTTTCTTCCTTTACTTCTCTAAATATTCTTTCAAAAAAGATATTATATTTCTCATTTATAACCAGCCTCCTTATATATCAGTGCCAGTTACCTCCCGATTTTTGTCGATTTTTTCGACACACACCGACAGGTGCCAGGTACCTCCCGGAATATGTCGAAATTTTAACCTAATAATAATTTTACCCCTGCAGCCATTAAAATTATACCTATTAGTCTTGAAATATCAAAAGAAACCTGCTCCATACCAAATAAACCCAGATGGTCTATCAGAGCAGCGGTTAATATTTGAGCAGTTATTATCGAAGTTGTAGCAACTGCTACTCCCAGTTGTGGAATACTTAAGGCTACAGTATATGTTATGATTATTCCCATAACTCCTCCAGCGTATAAATACCAGGGAACATCTGCAAACAATTTTAAACTAATATTATTATTATTAAAAATTAAAACTATAATTAAAATTATAACTGCTGTTAGGTGTACTAAAAATGTCGTTATGGTCAAACCTATCTCTTTTCCCAGAGCTGAATTTATTGTACCCTGAACAGCCATTATTAAACCTGCCAGAGCTGCTGTGAATAAATATAGAGCTGAATGGCCTAAAATCTATATCAACTCCTTTTATCTTTTATTCTTAACATAAAAAAAAAGCTTTATACAAAAACCCATTAAAAAAACCCCCTGAAAGTTCAGAGGGTTTTACAATATATTAATATATTTAATAAGAGAGATAATTTATCTCTCTTTTGCTTTTCAATTATATCTTATCATCCTGTTTTTAAAATATAATTAAAAATATATTAATTTTTGATTAAAATTTTTATTACATTTCTCTCCTGCCTTCAAGGGCTTTAGAAAGTGTTACCTCATCAGCATATTCTAAATCTCCACCTACAGGAAGACCATGAGCTATTCTTGTCACCTTTAATCCTAACGGTTTAAGCAATTTTGCCAGATACATAGCTGTGGCATCACCTTCAGCATTGGGATCAGTGGCAATTATAACTTCTTCAGTTTCTCCTTCTTTTAAACGGGGTAACAGATTTTTTATCTTTATATCATCAGGACCAATACCATCCATTGGTGATATAGAACCGTGTAAAACATGGTATAACCCCTTAAATTCACCGGTTTTTTCCATGGCTATAACATCTTTAGAACTTTCTACAACACATATTAAATTCTCATTTCTTTCTGAAGATGAACATAAATTACAGGGATCATTTTCAGTAAGATTATTACATTGAGAACAGTATTTTATTTTTTTTTTGGCTTCAATAATTGAATCAGCAAGCTGTTTAGTTTCTGCATCATTGAGTCCCAGAATATAAAAAGCCAGCCTTTGGCCTGTCCTCGGACCTATTCCCGGCAGTTTTGTTAATTCTCCAATTAGTTTTCCCATAGGCCGGGGGTAATATGTCATTAGAACATCCCCGGCAGATTCATGCCACCGGTAACTTTACCCATTTCTTCTTCCATCATTTCCTGAACTTTTCTCATCCCTTCATTTACTGCAGCCAGTACTAAATCTTCCAGCATTTCAACATCTTCTGGATCAACAGCATCAGGATCAATTGTTAAATCAAGAAGTTCATGTTTCCCATTTACAACAACTTTTACTGCTCCACCACCTGATGTTGCTTCAACAGTCTTTTCCTCCAGTTCTTCCTGCATTTTAGCCATTTTGGCCTGCATTTTTTTTGCCTGTTTCATCATTTTGTTCATATTCATTTAATATAACCTCCTCTAATTTTTTAAGTGATTTTGGTCAATCTCAATAATTTCCCCATCAAATAAATCTGCTATTTTTTCAATCATAATATCTGAGTCCTCTGATGAAGTCATTTTTTTATTTTTTTTTTCCTGAGGACTCTTTTTTCTTTTTTGTGTTTCTCCAGCAATAAAAAATCTGAGTTCACAATGGTGTGAAATTGTTTTTCTGACAACATTGTTAATTAACTTCTTTTTTTTCTCAGCACCTTTTTTATGAAATCTATTTTTTTTAGAAAATTCTATATAAATTATATTATTTTCAACTTTAACAGGCTTACCTTCAACCAGATAGGCCTGAGCATTAATATCTTCTTTCTTTAATCTCTGAATAATTTTTGACCAGTTTTGTTTAACAAGTTCAAGATTCAATTTATCTGTATCTTTTTTATTATTTTGTTTCTGACGTGTATTTTCAATATCTGTTTTTTTCGGTTTTGGTTGGGGAGTTTTTGGTTTTTTTTCAACTTCTTTTTTTTGCTTTTTAAAATTAAAAGATTTTTCTTCCAGCTTGCTTATTCGCTGTTCCAGTTGTTCAAGTTGTTTATCTTTATTATTATTTGTTAATTTTATTATTCCCATTTCCAGTATTAAACGGGGTTGATTACTAAATTTAAGATTTTTATCGATATCGGTTAATACTTCAATCACTTCATATAATTTAGCCGCTGAAATTTGTGATGCCCTTTTTCCCATTAATTCTATTTTTTCCTCTGTATAATCTATAATATTTGATGTGGCCCCACACTCTTTGATTAATAATAACTGACGGCAATAATTAATTAAATCACTAACAAAACGGGAAACTCCTTTCCCTTTTTCAATTAATTCATTGACCAGTATAAGTGCACTGCCTGCATCGTTATTATCAATATTTTCTAAAAAAGTGTTTAAAACATCTTCTGAAACTTTACCCAGCATCTTTGTTAATTCACTAACAGTGATCTTGCTATTAGTATAAGAAATAGCCTGATCTAAAATACTTATAGCATCTCTAAGGCCTCCATTTGAACTATGAGCAATAATGTTTAAAGCTTTTTTTTCAAATTCTACAGATTCCT
>PWOK01000183.1 GCA_003557445.1 Halanaerobiaceae bacterium | reverse complement strand
TGTATAACGAAGTTCTGGATCCCTAACAAGCCTTCCAATTAAAACAATACGATTTAACAAAATAGCTCACCACCCATTATAGTTTTAATTTTTTACAGTTAAATAACGAATAATGTCATCCAGAATTCTATAATCATATTCCAGTTCATCAACTATATCAGTTGTTCCTGTAAATTCAATTCTTGTATAATATCCTGATTTATAATCTCTGATTTCATAAGCTAATTTTCTGGTCCCCATTTTTTCAATTTCATCAATTTCTCCATTGTTCTTTTCAATTAAATTTTTAATTCTTTCTATAATTTTTTCTCTTTCTTCTTCTTCCAGATCAGGCTTTATAATAAATATAGTTTCATAATTTCTTTTTACTGGCATAAATCTTCACCTCCTCCACTCGGGCTAACGGCCCTGTGCTTCGAATCATTTATATTCTTCACAGAGCATGGGTTTATATATAGCAATTTGTTTATATTATAGCATTGAATATCCTTAAATGCAACAAAAAAAATAAATATTTACTTTAACTTACATTAAATTTAAAAAAGCATATATCTCCATCCTTAATTATATAATCTTTTCCCTCCAGACGTAACAAACCCTTTTCCCGGGCCTTTGGAATTGAACCGGATTTCATTAATTCCTGAAAACCAATAATTTCAGCTTTTATAAATCCTTTTTCCATATCTGTATGTATCTTTCCAGCTGCTTCAGGTGCAGTTTTACCTTTTTTTAAAGTAGAAGCCCTGACTTCTTGATCCCCGGCAATTGTAAAAAATGTTATTAAATCAAGTAATTTATAACATGACTTTATTAATTTATCCAGGCCAGATTCATCAAGTCCTGCATCCTGCAAAAAGATTGCTGCTTCCTCTTGATCTTCAAATTCGGCAATATCAGCTTCCAGTTTAGCACTTATCACCAGTACTTCTGCCTCTTCTTTTTTTGCATAACCTCTAACCTTTTTCACCATCTGGTTGTTTTGTTTTCCAATATCTTTTTCATCTATATTTGCCAGATAGATTAAAGGTTTAGCTGTTAGCAACTGATATTCTTTTACTATTTTCTCTTCTTTTTCATTTAAATTAATCTTTCTTAATTGCTGTTTGTTATTTAATTCTTTTAATAGCTTTTCTATTATTTCTTTCTTCACTTTATACTTTTTTTCTCCACTTTTAAGCATTCTTTCTGTTTTATCAAGCTGTTTTTGCAGTAATTCAATATCAGACATTATTAGTTCATTATTTATTATATGTATATCTCGAATAGGATTAATTATATCTTCAATATGAGAGATATTACTATTTTCAAAACACCTTACTACATGAGCAACTGCATCAACCTCTCTAATCTGACTTAAAAACTGATTTCCCAAACCTTCTCCCCTGCTTGCTCCTTCAACCAGTCCTGCAATATCTATAAATTTAATCATAACAGGAGTTTTATCTTTTTCTGGACTCATTTCATGTAATCCATCCAGCCTTTCATCAGGTACTTTAACCACTCCAATATTGGGATCTATTGTACAAAAAGGGTAATTTTCAGCTGCAGCTCTGGCTCTGGTTAGAGCATTAAAGATAGTAGATTTCCCTACATTTGGTAAACCAATTATACCGATTTTCACAACATTCATCTCCTTTTGAAAAGCTTAATCATCCTCATTTTTTAATAATTCTTTAATGTTTTTTTCAAATTTTCTTCTGGACATCATAACTAATCTTCCACATTTTTCACATTTGGCTTTAATATCCATTCCCGTCCTTACAATAATCCAGGTATCTCCCCCACAGGGATGTTTTTTGCGAAAACGGACATGAGTACCGATGGTGTATTTATTATTATTCTTCTTCTCCATAAATAACACCTCTATCTTTTTTTTCACTAATACATAGTTGAGGATAAGCTATTTCAATATTGGATTGATTTAATGTTTCTTTAATCTTTTTCCTTAAATAACGGGCCATCTGCCACTGTTCCATTGGTTTGGTCCTGACCATTAATCTAATAATAACTGCTGAATCTGCCAGATCCTGGACACCCATAACCTGGGGTCCTACAGTAATAACTTTCTGTTTTTCTGGATCAATATTATTACACATTTCCTCAAGTACATTAATTGTATTTTCAATATTTTCTTCATAACCTATACTTACATCGACCAGTATTCTGATATCTCCCGCACAATAATTGGTTACTTTATTTATTTGCCCATTGGGAATGATATGTAGTTCTCCATTAAAATCTCTAATTGTTGTAATTCTTAAGCCTATTTCCTGTACTATACCTTCCACTTCAGCTGTCTTAATATAGTCATCAACTCCAAATTGATCTTCAAAAAGAATAAAAAAACCATTAATTATATCTCTAACCATATTTTGAGCTCCAAAACCAACAGCAACACCTATAATACCGGCTCCAGCAAGTAGTGAAGTTACAGGGACTTCAAAAAGATCTAAAATTATAATAATAGAAATAAAATATATTGTAAATCTAAAAATCCTTTTAAGTAATATTTTTAAAGTCTTTCTTTTTCTTTTTTTTAAATATTTTTCTTCCTTCATTAACATTTGATCTATTAACACAAAACCACGGTTTATTATAATACGGCTTATCACAATAACAAAAACAATTGCAATCATCCTGTACAAAACAACAATTAAACTCTGAGGAGCTATGTGTTTACTAAAAAAATCTGATATGAACAAAAATATATCTCTAATAATGAGATCTCATCTCCTTTTTTTTAATAAACTTTAATCTTTAATCTTTAAAATTATTTCCCGGGAAATAATTTTCTAAATTGTCTCCAGATATAATTCATATTCCATCTTATCCATTAAATTTTCAATTTCCTGTTCATCCACAATTTCAATTTTTGCCAGCCACCCGGATTCAAAAGGATCACTATTAATTATTTCGGGTTGTGATATTATCATATCATTGGTTTCCTGGATCAGGCCTGTAACAGGAATATAAATTTCAAAAAGGCTATTAACAGACCCCAGGAGTGCATAATCATCAAATTGAATAAATTGCTCACCTGTTTCAGGTAGCTCTACATAAATTATATCACCAATTTTTCTCTGAGCATATTCTGTTATACCAATTTTCGCCTCCCTTTCTTCAATATTTAACCATTCATGACTTTCTGTAAACAAATAATTGTCCGGTATAATTTTAATTTCCCCTTTCTCATAAATTTATTTAGTTTTTTCTATCTCTAGTTTGACCTTTAAATATAATATTATAACAAACAGATTAAATTTAGTCTTTAAAAATATATAAAAAGAGAGAGCCAACATAATAGCTCTCTTCTATTTGCAATAAACTTTCCAGCATAAATGTATTTTTTGCATTATTTCAACATATATTATATATAGATTATAAATTAAGGGGTTGATTTCAATTGTTTTCTTCTAAAAAAAATAGAGTTCATGTTGAGGATAAAAAAGCTGTACTTATATTAAAAACCCTTCTCAATAACTTAATTCTAAAAACAAATTTTGACTTTAATAAAAAAATAATTGTTCTGTGTATAGGTACTGACCGTTCAACCGGTGATAGCCTGGGGCCACTAACAGGTACCATGTTAATAGAAAACAATCATTTACCTGCAAAAGTACTTGGTAACCTTGATAATCCAGTTCATGCAAAAAATCTGGATCAAAAAATTGATCATATAAATGAGCAATATATAAACCCTTATATTATTGCAGTTGATGCAGGACTGGGCAAAAAAAGCAGTGTTGGTTACATAGATATTAAAAAAGGACCACTTAAGCCAGGCACAGGAGTTAATAAACAGTTAACAAGTGTTGGTAACATGCATATAACTGGACTGGTAAATGTAAGTGGTTATATGGAATACCTGGTTTTACAGAGTACCAGATTAAGTCTCGTAGTAAAAATGGCTAAAATAATATCTATTGCTCTTAAACGGTCACTTCTAACACTGAAAAATAAAAAAAAGAAAAGAAGAAAACTTATTGATTAATTACTTGTTTTCCTTGTTTTTATTATCTTTTTTTATGTTTTTACTGTTTAGTTCCGGTTTTAATGTTTGGTTGTTTTTGTTTAATAATTTACTATTACCTATAAAAGTAGCTCCTTCTTTAATTATTAACTTATCTGTTTTAATATCTCCCTTTAAAATACCTGTTTCTAATATTTCTAGTTTTTTATGTGCTACAATATTGGCTTCTACTTTACCTGCAATTACAACCTTTCTGGCTTCTATTTCCGTTTGAATATTACCTGCTTTCCCTACAAAAACATCACCTTTTGCTTTTATTTTTCCAGTTATTTCTCCTTCTACTCTTACAGAGCCTTTTGTTTCTAAATCACCAATTATTTTGGTTCCATTCCCCATTATTGTTTCAACTTTTCCTTTGTTTGCTTCTTCTTTGTCACTAAACATTTAATCTCCTCCTCCTATAAAATCTCGTGGATTTTTTGGTATATTATTTAACCTGACCTCATAATGCAGGTGTGGTCCTGTACTTGTACCGGTATTTCCGCTATATCCAATAATTTCTCCTCTTTCTACTTTATCTCCTCTACTTACATTATAGGAATTTAAATGAGCATACCTTGTTTTATAGCCAAATCCGTGATCAATATCAATAGTCCTCCCATATCCTCCCCTGGTTCCAACAAAAGAAACTTTACCATCTGCAGTCGCTAAAACAGGTGTATTGTACCAGACTCCTATATCTAAACCTTCATGAAACTGTCTCTCTCCACTAATAGGATGATTCCTCCAGCCAAAATTTGAAGATATAAAACCTTCACCATCATCTTTTACAGGCCAGATAGAAGGTGTAGCTGCCTTTTCATTTTTATAATCTTTTACTGAATCATAAATGTTCTCTACATTTTCACGATTTAGAGGAATATCTGTTTTTATTCTCTTGATTTCTTTATTTATACTTTCAATAAATTCAATTGAACCCAGATATAATAAATGATTTATGCCTCCTACAGGGTCCTCACCATCATTATTTTTATTTTGATAATCAAGAAGTCTTATATCATATTCTCGATCATCTTCATAATTATATGTATTATTAAATTCTATATCATCTATTTCAATCTCATCATTTAATATTCTCTTTAATTCCATATTAAATTCATTCAAT
>PWOK01000340.1 GCA_003557445.1 Halanaerobiaceae bacterium | reverse complement strand
AGTTGCCAGTGAAGTAGGTCTTAAGGAAAAGGGGGCTGGTAATGTTTTTCCCCTGCTAATCTGTCTATAATCTAAATATAATTTGCCCTCCCGTTTGTTTTTACGCCATTCTGTTGTTGCCAGAGCAGGCTTTGCTTTTATTATTATGCGGGCAATCAGTTTTAAAAAGTGTTTAATCTGTTTATAGGAGTAAATTGGTCTTACAGGAATGAAAATATGTAAACCACTTTTTCCTGATGTTTTAACAAAGGAATTTAATTTTAATTCATCTAAAATATTTTTTGTTAAATTAGCAATTGTTATTGTATTATTAATAGTGGTATTTGTTCCAGGATCAAGATCAAAGACAGCAAAATCAGGATTATCCAAATTTTTTATAGTAGAAAACCAGCAGTGTAGTTCTATTGAAGAATGATTTGCAATCCAGACTAAATCTGCCAGTTTATTTATAATGATCCATTTAATTGGTTGTTTATTATGTTTGGAATATATGGAAGCTGTTGTTAACCATTCAGGAGCATAATCTGGACAATTTTTGCGGTAAAAAGATTTTCCCTTAATACCATCAGGATAAATTTTTAGTGACACAGGACGTTGTTTAAGATATTCTTTTATATCAGGATATATTTTAATATAATAATCTATTAAATCTTTTTTTGTATAACCGGTTTCAGGCCATAATATTTTTTCCAGGTTGGTTAATTTAACTTCATTTTGATCAATAGTAAGATTCATAATTTTATTCCCTCTTTTAAAATATTTTGTTATTCTATTATAAGTTTAAC
Organism: Halanaerobiaceae bacterium; assembly: GCA_003557445.1. Next base: position 4,368 of record PWOK01000340.1, on the reverse strand, counting down.
AGCATACCCATGTCTGAATAATTTTTTCTGAGTCATTTCAGTATATTTAACTTTGCATTTTATCAGGGGTTTAACCCAGATTGTTTTTTTCAAACCGGTTTTGTTTTTAAAGGGTGATTTTTTGATTATAAGTTGGGGTAAAAAGTTAAATAATGCTTTTTTTTCATGTTTTTTCAGGGACAACTTTACTTTTCCTCTATATTTGAATTCTTTGTTATTTATATATTGACCTGTTATAAGTGCTGTTTTATTTTTAGTATAACCACCAATATAAATATCTGTAAAATTCCAATTTTTTATTTTTAGCCATTTTTCACTTCTTTTGAACTCATAAACAGAATCAATTTTTTTAGCTACTATCCCTTCAAAATTATTTTTACGGGCAATATTAAAAAGATTAATACCTTTTTGCATAATATAGGGAGAGACCTGTATAAAAGGTGATTTTTCTTTAATAATTTCATTTAATATCTTTTTACGTTTTAATAAAGGTAAAGTATATAGATTTTGATCATCTAAAGTTAATATATCCCAGCTGAAAAAGGTAACAGGAAATTTGTTTTTTAACTTACTATTTTTACCATTTAATCTTTTTTGAAGAATTTCAAAAACAGAATTATTCTTTTTGTTAAAATAACATATCTCTCCATCAAAAATCACAGAGTTTTTTTTTATTGTATTTTGAATATTTTTTAATTCAGGGAAATATGGTGTAAGATTTTTTTTGTTTCTACTCTGTATATATATGTTTGAATTATTAACAAATATAATACTTCTAAATCCATCCCATTTAAATTCAAACAGGTATTCAGGAGAATTAAATGGTTTTTTAATTGTTTTTAATAGCATTGGTTGTACAGGAGGTTTTAACATTAATTATCACTCTAAAAATTAGATTTATTTATATTTTTCCTTGAAAATAAAAAAATATTCTTTTATAAATTTATAATATAATTTATTATATTTCAGGCAGGAATAAAGAATGGCATATAGAACATTTAATATATACATAGTAAATATTAAATTCAAGGAGGAATTAATTATGGGAAGACCGGTTACTTTATTTACAGGACAATGGGCTGACTTATCTTTTGAGGAGATGTGTAAGAAGGCATCCAAAATGGGATATGATGGATTAGAAATTGCCTGTTGGGGAGATCATATAAATATAGATAGAGCTGTCAAAGAAGCAGGTTATATAAAAAAGAAGAAAAAAATACTCCAAAAAAATAATTTAAAATGCTGGGCAATTAGTGCTCACCTGCCGGGACAGTGTGCAGGTGATCGTTATGATCAAAGACTGGATAATTTTGCACCTGATGAAATATCAGGAGATCCGGAAGCCATCCGCAAATGGGGAATTAAACAGATGAAACTGGTTCCTCAGGTTGCAAAAAAAATGGGCTGTAAAGTAGTAAATGGATTTATGGGGTCTCCTATCTGGAAATTCTTTTATTCTTTCCCTCAGACAACTGAAGAAATGATAGAAGATGGGTTTCAAAAAATTCATGATATCTGGACACCTATTTTTGATGAATTTGATAAATATGATATCAAGTTTGCTCTGGAAGTTCATCCTACAGAAATAGCCTATGATTATTATACAACTGTCAAATTGTTTGAAGTTTTTAAAAACAGGGAAACACTGGGTATTAACTTTGATCCCAGTCACCTTATCTGGCAGGGAATGACCCCTCATTTATTTATAAGAGAATTTCCAGAAAAAATATATCATGTTCATATGAAAGATGCTGCTGTTAATCTGGATGGAAAGGCAGGTATTTTAGGTTCTCACTTACCTTTTGGAGATACAAGGCGTGGCTGGAATTTCCGTTCTCTGGGCCATGGTGATGTAGATTTTGAAAATATTATCAGAGAGTTAAATAATATAAACTATAATGGCCCCCTTTCTGTCGAATGGGAAGATGTTGGGATGGACAGAGAATTTGGAGCAAAAGAGGCTCAGGAATTTGTCAGGAAAGTTGATTTCAAACCATCAGATATTGCTTTTGATGAATCTATGGAAAATTAAAAATAAATAGGAGGAATTTAGTGTGAAAGAATATTTTAAAAATGTTTCTCAAATAAAATATGAAGGTGAAAAATCAAAAAATCCACTGGCCTTTAAATATTATAATCCAGAAGAAATTGTAGGCGAAAAAACCATGGCTGAGCATTTAAGGTTTTCTATGGCTTTCTGGCATACTTTAACCGGTGATGGTAGTGATCCTTTTGGAACTGGCACTATGCTAAGGCCCTGGAATAAAATCAAAGATCCCATGGAAAAAGCTAAAGCAAGAATAAAAGCTGCTTTTGAATTTATGAATAAACTGGGAATCGAGTATTTTTGTTTCCATGACAGAGATATTGCCCCTGAAGGGGAAACCATTGTAGAAACCAATAAAAATCTTGATCAGATTGTTTCATTAATAAATGAATTAATGAATGAAACGGGTATAAAACTGTTATGGGGAACGGCTAATTTATTTACTAATCCCCGATTTGTTCATGGAGCAGCAACTTCTCCTAATGCTGATGTTTTTGCCTATGCTGCTGCCCAGGTAAAAAAAGCAATGGAGATTACCAATCAACTTGGTGGAGAAAATTATGTGTTCTGGGGTGGCCGTGAAGGTTATGAAACCTTATTAAATACTGATATCAGTTTAGAGCTTGATAATTTGGCCCGTTTCTTTGAAATGGCAGTAGATTATGCTGAAAAGATAGGTTTTGAAGGGCAATTTTTAATTGAGCCCAAACCAAAAGAACCAACCAAACATCAATATGACTTTGATACAGCTACAGTAATTAGTTTTTTAGAAAAATATAATTTGAAAGATTATTTCAAATTAAATATAGAAGCAAATCATGCTACTCTAGCCGGACATAATTTTCAACATGAATTACATATGGCCAGGATTAATGATCTTCTGGGAAGTGTTGATGCCAATCAGGGAGATATGCTGTTAGGATGGGATACAGATCAATTTCCCACAAATATTTATAAAACCACTCTGGCCATGTATGAAATCCTAAAAAATGATGGACTGGGAAGTGGAGGTTTGAATTTTGATGCTAAAGTAAGAAGGGGTTCTTTTGAACCTGTTGATCTGTTTTACAGCCATATAGCGGGTATGGATGCCTTTGCCCGGGGATTAAAAGTTGCCCACAAATTACTGAAAGATGAAGTTCTTGAGGAATATATTGAAGAGCGTTATCAGAGTTATACTCAGGGTATAGGCCTTGACATTGTAGAGGGTAGAGTTGATTTTGAGAAACTGGAAGAATATGCTCTGGAAAATGATGATATATTAAATAAATCTGGTAACCAGGAAATGTTAGAATCAATCTTAAATCAATATATAACTGGAGATTTAGAGTGACCTGGTAGATTTTAAGAAAATTAGCAGGAAAGGGGATTTCATGGATTGTTTAATTGGTTTGGATATTGGTACCAGTGGAGTTAAGGCTGTTTTAATAAATAGTAGAGGTGAAATTTTATCTACTAAAAACAGTTCTTATCCTTTATCAACTCCAAGATCAGGCTGGGCCGAACAAAATCCTGATGATTGGTGGCAGGCTACAAAAGAAGTAATTAAAAATATAATTGAGGAATCAAATATAAATACTGAAGATATTAAGGGTATAAGCTTTTCAGGTCAGATGCATAGTTCTGTTTTCCTGGATAAAAACAGGGAAGTAATCAGACCGGCTATATTATGGAGTGATACCAGAACTACCCAACAGTGTCAGCAAATATATGAAAAAGTCGGAGGAATGGATAAACTTATCGGATATGTATCAAATCCTGCTCTGGAGGGGTTTACTGCTCCTAAAATATTATGGTTGAAAGAAAAAGAACCTGAAAATTACAGGAAGGTTAATAAAGTAATATTACCTAAAGATTATATTCGCTATAAATTAACAGGCAAACTTAATATGGATGTTTCTGATGGGGCAGGGACATTATTAATGGATGTTGAAAAAAAAGAATGGTCAAAGGATCTTTTAAAATTACTGGATATTGATATAAATATTCTACCTGAACTGGTCAATTCGACTGATATAGTTGGAGAAATAAACAATTATGCTTCAGAAAAAACAGGACTAAAAGAAGGAACTCCTGTAGTTGCCGGAGGTGCTGATAATGCCTGTGGAGCTATTGGAAGTGGAATTATCAAAGAGGGTAGAGTTATGGTTAGTATAGGTACATCAGGAGTGGTGTTAGCTCAGACCAATAAACCCCTGGCAGATGATAAGGGAAGAATTCATTTGTTTAATCATGCCAGAATAGACAGCTGGTATATGATGGGAGTTATGCTTTCTGCGGGTATGTCTTATTCCTGGTTAAAGGAAAAAATGTATGATAGT
>PWOK01000102.1 GCA_003557445.1 Halanaerobiaceae bacterium | reverse complement strand
GTTATGAACAAAATAAACCTGTCCCTCTCTACCCATTTCTCTCCTGATAGCTTCCTTTATTAATTCTGGATTAAATTCCCTGATATATGTCCTTATTGGATAACGGTTTTCAGGAGGAGTTTCTATCACACTCATATCTCTGACACCTGCCAGAGCCATATGCAATGTTCTGGGAATTGGAGTAGCAGTTAAAGTTAATACATCAACATTTTTTTTAATATTTTTTATTTTTTCTTTATGAGAAACACCAAATCTCTGTTCTTCATCAATTATTAAAAGCCCAAGATCATTAAAAGTTACATCATCAGAAATCAACCTATGAGTACCAATAATTATATCAATCTCACCACTGGTCACTTTTTTTAATATTTCTCTCTGTTCTTTTCTCGTTCTAAACCTGCTTATCATATCAACTGTAATAGGAAAATCATCTATTCTTTCCCTGAATGTATTAAAATGCTGCTGGGCAAGAATTGTAGTAGGTACTAAAACTGCAGTCTGTTTTTCATCTATAGCTGCTTTAAAAGCTGCTCTAATAGCTACCTCTGTTTTTCCATATCCCACATCCCCACATAACAACCTATCCATGGGAAGCGAAGATTCCATATCCTTTTTAACTTCTTCTATAGACTTAATCTGGTCAGGTGTTTCTTCATAGGAAAAAGAGTCTTCAAATTCTTTCTGCCAGATAGTATCCTCTGAAAACGCATAACCTTCTACTGTTTCTCTCTCAGCATATAATTCAAGTAATCCTATGGCCATATCTTTAACAGAATCTTTAACTTTTTGTTTTACTTTTTGCCATTTACTTCCTCCCAGTTTATATAAAGAGGGTGGTTTACTATCAGCTCCAACATATTTTTGTACCAGGTCCACCTTATCAGTAGGGACATATAATTTATCTCCCTCTGCATATTTTAATACAAGATAATCCTGATGTTTTTTTTGCACCTCAAGGGTTTTTACACCCAGATATTTACCAATCCCATGGTTCTCATGAACTACATAATCTCCAGGATTTAATTCATTTAAAGAAGATATTTTTATACCCTGTTCCATATTTGTTATGTGTTTTTTTCTGGGACTTCTTTGCCCCAGAATTTCCTTTTCTGTGAATACAACAAGGTCCAGATCTTCAATTATAAAACCCTCAGCTAAAGTCTCATTATACAGACTAATTTTCCCCTTATATAAATTATTAATATTATTTGAAACAGGTAAATTCCTTTCTTTTAAAAACTGTTCAATCCTTTTTCTTTGCCCTTTTTTCTCCAGTGCTATAACTATTCTATATCTGCTTTCAATTAACTCTTTTAATCTTTCTATGAACAGTTCAAGCTGACCATGATAAGGTTCCACCCCTGTTGTTTCATAAGTGATTTTTTTTAATTCCCTGTTTAAATTAATTTTGTAAAATTCTTCAGTACAATAAACAGCACATTTTTCTGTAAATGTTTTTTTTAATTCTGCTGGATTGAAAAAATTATCTATATAGGTATTTAAGACACTTCCCTGTTCCAGTAAACTGGAATATGTCTCCTTGATATCACGGTTATAACTTTCCATTTTTTCCTGAATCCTTTTATATTGATCAAATATAATTAAAGAATTATCATCAATATAATCAAATAAACTACCAGAATTTTTATAAAAATAGGGAACAAATTGAGCATAACCCGGAAATTTATTAAATTGACTCAATCTCTCCAGTGCCTTCTGGCTCTTTTCTTTCAAATACTCTGCTTCTTCTTCATTATCAATATTTTTAAGTCTTTTTATTGCTGTCTTAAAATCATTTTTTATAATTTTTATTTTATCATTTATTGTTTCAGGTAATAATATTATTTCTTCTGCTGGAGGTATATAAATATTTTTTATATTTTTAATGGATCTTTGTGTATCAATATTAAATTTTCTTATTGAATCAACTTCATCCCCAAATAATTCAATACGATAGGGATGATCTGATGTTAAACAAAATATATCTATAATTCCACCCCTTACACTAAATTGCAGGGGATCTTCTACCATATCCTCTCTTTCATATCCTAAAATATTAAGGTTTTTAATCAAAGAATCTAAATTAATATTACTTCCGGGTTTAAGAGTTATAGAATAATCCTCAAATATTTCTACAGGCATTAATTTTCTAAATAAAGCTGAAATCGGGGTAATTATAAGTTTATCATTATTATTAAATAAACAGTTTTGTAAAACTTCCATTCTGGATCTTTTTATATGATAGTCAGCATCTATCTGTTCATGTGGTAATACTTCTATTTCCGGGAAAAGTATAAGCTTATCTTTATTTAACAGACGAATTAAATCCTGATATAGTTTATCAGCCTGAACCTGATCATAAGTTATCAATATATTGTTTCCCGATAATTTTGATTCTATATTGCTAATAAAAAAAGCCAGCCTGGAATTTGTCAATCCGGAAAGCTTTAAACTTTCCTGTTGATCAAGTAATTCTATTATTTTTTCTGTCTTCTTGCTTTTAAAAAACATTTTTTCTAGACTCATTAAAATCTCCCTGTTTCCTTTTATTTATAAATCAAATAGCAAAATGACCCCTGTAAAAACTACACGGGTCTTAATTAAATTGATTCATTGCTTCTTGATAATCTTCTTTACAGATAACCTCTATAGCAGAAGTTGTTTTTTCGTAAGCCTCTAACATTTTATCTTTTTCTTCAGTTGTAAAACCGGTTAATACATAATCGGTTATTTTAAAAGTATCATCAGGTGGCCGGCCTATACCAATTCTTATTCTGGCAAATTCCCTGGTACCAAGATGAAATATTATAGAATTTAACCCTTTATGGCCTCCACTGCTTCCTCTTGTTTTAATCCTTATTTTTCCTGTTGGTAAATCAAGATCATCATATATTATTATCAAATTATCCACTTCAATATTATAATACTCAACTATTTTTTTTACAACTCTACCACTTTTATTCATATAAGAACAGGGCTGTGCCAGAATAATATTGCTGCTGGCTATACTTCCTTTTGCAATCAGGGCATTGAGCCTGTAATCAGGTTTTTTAAAATTAAAATGATCAGCAATTTTATGGATAGCCTGAAATCCCGCATTATGTCTGGTACCAGCATATTTTTTCCCTGGATTACCCAGACCTATTACTAATTTCAAATTAAATCACTCCAGAATAAAACCATACTTAAAGCGTAATCCATACATTTAAAAGGATTACGCCCTTTTAAATTATTACTTATTTTCAGGTTCTTCTTCTTCTGTTTCTTCTTCAATTTCTCCTTCTTCTTCCTCATCCTCTTCTCCAATAACTTCAGGTTCAATAAATTCATCTTCAATTTCTTCTTCTTCTTCAATTTCTTCGGAAGGTGTTACAACTGTTACAATTACTTCCTCTGGTGAATCAACTAAATCAATATCTTCTCCTACATCAAGGTCTCCTACCTGTAATGAATCTCCTACATCTAATTCACTTATATCCAATTCCAGTTCATCTGGAATATTCTCAGGTAATACTTCAATTGCAACCTCTCTCATCAATTGTTGTAATACTCCACCTTCTTGAACTCCTTTGGCATCACCAATAAGTTTAATAGGTACTTCGATTGATATTTTTTCATCCATAGAGATTTTTTGAAAATCAACATGAATTATTTTACCCTTAATAACGTCTTTTTGATAATCCTTGACCATAGCAATTTCTTCTCTTTGATTTTCATCTTTATCGATTATTTTTAAATTAAAAATTGCATTACTGTTAAGTTTGTTCTGTATTCCTTCTAAATCAACAGTTAAAGGTTGAGGATCAATTGTTTTTCCGTAAACTACTGCTGGTATTTTTCCTTTTCTTCTGAGGCTTCTTGCAGCCCCTTTACCTGTTTTTTGTCTAAGTTCTACCTGAACATCATATCTTTCCATTATAACCACTCCTGTTTAAAATAAACTTTTTAAAACATTATAGCATTAATAATAAAAATAGGCAAATAAAAAATCATTTTTTAAAGATTTTAAAATAAAACACTTACCGATAAATCCTTAAATATACGGTCAATCGCCTCTCCAACAAGTGGTGCAACTGAAATAACTTTTAGATTATTAATTTTTGTATCTTTTTGAGGTATTGTATTTGTTACAATAATTTCTTTTAAAGGAGCATTATTCATCCTCTCTACAGCAGGACCTGAAAAAAGCCCATGAGTTGCACAGGCATAAACATTGCGTGCTCCTTGTTTATGCAATACCTTAGCTGCTTCACTAATCGTTCCTCCTGTATCAATTATATCATCAAACAGGATAACATTCGAATCTTTTACTTTTGAACCACCAATAACATTAACAACTTCTGCTACATTTGGTTTTGGCCTTCTTTTATCGATTATAGCCATGGGAATATCAAGTGCTTCTGCAATTGAACGAACCCTTTTTACAGCCCCTACATCTGGGGCAACTGCAGTAAGATTTTCAATATCCCTGTTTTTGAAATACTCCACCAGTAGTGGTGCTCCATATAAATTATCAACAGGTATATCAAAAAAACCCTGAATTTGTGGGGCATGTAAATCAATAGAAAGAGCTCTCCTGGCACCTGCTGTTGTTAATAAGTTTGCCACCAGTTTAGCCGTAATTGGTTCCCTGGGTAAAGCTTTTCTGTCCTGTCTGGCATAAGCATAATAAGGAACAACAGCTGTTATTCTTCGGGCAGAAGCCCTTCTTAAAGAATCTATTATCACCAGTAATTCCATTAAATTTTCATTTATTGGAGGACAGGTTGGTTGAATAACAAAAACATCTGCTCCTCTTACAGTTTCATAAGTCCTGACATTTATCTCTCCATCTTTGAATCTTTTAACTTCAGCATCCAGGAGTTCTGTACCAAGGTATTCACATATCTCCTGAGCCAGTTCTCTATGTGAATTTCCTGCAAATATTTTAATTTTTTCACTATAGGTTGACATAACTGCCTCCTTATTTTTCCTGTTGGTTTTTCTTCTTTTGGTAAATACGAGCCGGTACACCTATAACAGTTGTTTTTTCAGGTACATCTTTTGTGACAACAGCCCCGGCACCAGTTTTACCACCATCTTTAATTTCTACTGGAGCTATAAGAGTTGTATTACTGCCAATAAATACTGAATCACCAATTTTTGTTTTATGTTTATT
>PWOK01000256.1 GCA_003557445.1 Halanaerobiaceae bacterium | reverse complement strand
ATTATGGGAGGAGCCTATTATTTCTTAAATAATTTAAGGGATAAGGGACAGAAAATTGATGGAATTATTCATGTTAGTTCCTTTGGTTGTGGTCCTGATGCTCTGACACAGGAATTAATAGAAATTAAAACGAAAAAAAGAAATAATATTTCTCTTTTAAATATAAATCTTGATGAACACAGTGGTCAGGCAGGTTTGCTTACCAGGTTGGAAGCATTTGTAGATTTACTGGAAAGGCGGAAAAAAAATGAATAAAGTAACTTTTCCTCATATGGGAAATATGAAAATACCTGCCAGGGCATTTTTTCAGGAAATGGGACTGGAAGTAATAGTTCCCCCGGAAAATTCACAAAAAACACTTGATTTGGGGGTTAAACATAGTCCAGAACTGGCCTGTTTACCTTTGAAAATAAATCTGGGAAATTTCATTGAAGCCCTGGAAATGGGAGCAGAATATATAGTAATGGGTGGAGGTATGGGTCCCTGCCGCTTTGGTTATTATGGTGAAGTTCAAAAAGAAATACTAAAGGAACTGGGTTATGATTTTGAAATGATAATCCTTGAACATGATTTAAAATTGACATTTAAAAGATTAAAAAAATTATTTAACGGTTTTCCCATAACCAGAATTATAAAAGCTGGCAGATTGACCTGGGCTAAAATAAAAGTTATGGATGAGATAACAAAACTTGTTTTAAAGACTAGAGCCAGGGAAAAAGAAGAAGGACAGGCAAATCAAATTTATGAAAAATTCTTATCTGCCCTTGACCGAACAATGTCAATAGATAAATGTTATCAAATCCAGGAGAATTATCAAACTGCACTAAAAGAATGTCAGGGAGAATATAAAAGGGGTCAAGAAATAAAGATAGGGATTGTTGGTGAAATTTATGTTGTTTTAGAGAGTTTCACAAATCTTAATACTGCCAGAAAACTGGGACAGCTGGGAGCAACAGTTATTAAAGAAGTTTCTATCAGTCACTGGTTACTGGATTTTTTAAATTTGAGTAAAGAGAGAAAGCAAATCAAAAATGCAGGAAAACCCTATATAAATAGTTTTGTGGGTGGACATGGTCAGGATAGTGTAGGTAATGCAGTAAAATATGCCGAAATGGGAGTGGATGGAATCGTTCATATATCACCTTTTACCTGTATGCCGGAGATAGTGGCTCAGAGTATTTTGCCTGAGGTTGAAAAAAAAGAAGATATTAAGATATTATCTCTTGTCTTTGATGAACATACAGGTGAAGCTGGTTTAAAAACCAGACTGGAAGCTTTTGTAGATTTATTGTTAAGAAAAAAAACTGAAAAAAATAAGGATAAAGAAATACAGGAGGTTAAATAATGTATTTTCTTGGTATTGATGTTGGTTCTGTAAGTATAAATATAGTATTGCTAAATAATAAACTAAAAATAGAAGAAAAATTATATTTCCGTACCGAAGGAAAACCAATAAAAAAAATAAAAGAAGGATTAAAATATATTGGTAAAAAAATTAAGAATGGCGATATTGCAGCTGCCGGTACAACCGGTAGTGGAAGAAATCTGGCAGGGGTTATGATTGGAGCAGATACTATAAAAAACGAAATAACTTCTCATGCAGTAGCAGCATCCAGTATAGTACCTGAAGTAAAAACAGTACTGGAGATTGGTGGCCAGGATTCCAAAATAATAATTATCAGGGATGGTATTGCAGTTGATTTTGCCATGAATACTGTCTGTGCAGCCGGAACAGGTTCTTTTCTTGAACAGCAGGCAGCCAGACTGGGAATAGATATTAAAGATTTTGGGGATTTTGCCTTAAAGGCTGATTCATCAGTAAGAATAGCAGGACGTTGTTCTGTCTTTGCTGAATCTGATATGATTCACAAACAGCAGCTGGGTCATGATTATCCAGAAATAATAAAAGGTTTATGTGAAGCTCTTGTGAGAAATTATCTTAATAATGTGGGTAAAGGCAAAAAAATTGAATCTCCTATAATATTTCAGGGTGGAGTGGCAGCCAATAAAGGTATCAAAGAAGCATTTTCTGAAGCACTTCAATCTGAAATAATAGTTCCAGAATATTATGATGTAATGGGAGCTATTGGAGCTGCTATCCTGGCCAGAGAAAAAAAAGAGAACAAAAAAATAAAAAAATCCAGGTTTAAAGGTTTTCAATTGATCGATGATGATTTTAAAACTCGCAGTTTTAATTGTGATAATTGTTCCAATAACTGTGAAATTATAAATATATATCAGAATGAGAAGATAATTGATCAGCATGGTGCTAAATGTAATAGATGGGAAAAATTATCTGTTTAAATACCTGATTATTTCCTCTTGCAAGTAGAAGTTAAATAGTCTAAAATGTAAGTAGTCAGGAGGAATTAAATATGCCTGTTATTGGTATAACTTTAGGTTATGAAAATTGTCAAAAAAAACAATTAAAAATTCATGATAATTATATAAAAGCTGTTATTAAAGCGGGAGGTACTCCTTTATTATTCCCCCCTTTATTAAACAAAAAAAATATTAATGATCTTAAAAATAATATTGATGGTGTCCTGTTTACTGGTGGTTGTGATCTGGATCCCCGTATTTTTAAACAGGAACCTCATAAACATTTAAGAAGAGTGGATCCGGTAAGGGATAAATTTGAAATTGAACTGGTTAACTGGTGTCTTGAAAATAATATCCCATTACTTGCCCTTTGCCGCGGAATTCAGGTTCTTAATATTGCCTGTGGAGGTACCATTATTCAACATTTAGAAGAGGGTATTAAACATGATCAACAGGCACCATATTATTTCCCCATTCATGATATATTACTGACAGAAAATAGTTACTTACAGAAGATATATGAGGGTAAAACAAAACTTAAAGTAAATAGTTTTCATCATCAGGCCATTGATAAAACAGGAAAGGGATTGGTGGTGCAGGCCAGAGCTTCTGATAATATCATTGAAGCAGTAATAAAAAAGAATCATCCTTTTTGTGTGGGAGTTCAGTGGCATCCGGAGAGAATGTATGCAAAATATCCAGTTCAATTAAATCTATTTCAGGAATTTGTTAAAAAATGTCATAGTAATTAGGGGGTAATTTTTAATGGAAATAATAGTTTCACACGAGATAACAGATCTGGATGGACTGGCTGCAATGATAGCGGCTCAAAAAATACATCAAAAAGCAGTACCTGTTTTTACTGGCAGAAAACACAGGCTTGTTAGAAATTTTATGGCTCTTTACAGAGATGAATTTAAAGTTTTAAATATAAGTGATATTAATATAGACGAAATTACAAAAGTTATTATGGTTGATACCTCTCAAATAGACCGTCTGGGGCCTTTAACCGATAAACTAAACTGGGAAAAAACAGAAGTAATAGTTTATGACCATCATTTACATGAAAAAAATTCACTGTTTGATCTTGATTTAAGCCAGGAGGTGGGTTCAGCCACAACCATACTGGTTAACAGAATTATCAGGGAAAACATTCATCTTAATCCCATAGAGGCAACAATTTGTGCCCTGGGAATATATGCTGATACAGGAAAATTTACTAATTTAAATACCACCCCTGAAGATTTAACAGCCCTTGCTCATTTATTAAAATCAAAGGCAAATATGAAAATAATTAATGAATTTTTAAGAGATAAATTAAATTCCCGGCAAAAAGAAGTATATGATTTGTTACTTAATAATCGAGAAGATATACAGATTGATGGAATTGAAATAACTGTTTTTAATTTGCAACATGATCAATATGTTGCAGGTTTAAATAATGTGATAGAAAAAATAAAAGCTGTTCATAACTTGCCTGTAGTTTTTATTATTGTAGAAATGGAGGGTAAAGCGGTAGTGATTGGTAGAAGCAGTGATGAAGCTGTTGATGCCGGTAAAATATGTACTGAACTGGGAGGAGGAGGACATAGTGGTGCTGCTTCAGCCCAACTGGATTTATCTTTAAAACAAACATTAAATAAAGTTAAAAAGATATTTAAAAGAAAGATACAACCGGTAAAAAGGGCTAAAGATATAATGACTGCTGCTGTATGTTCTGTAGAACCTGATACTAAAATATCCCGGGCTGAGGAAATAATTAACAGAGCAGGTCATAATGGACTTGTTGTTTGTAAAAATGGTGAAGTTGCCGGTATATTTTCCAGAAGGGATCTGGATAAAGTTAAAGGTCATAATTTAATGCATGCACCCATAAAAGCTTATATGTCCAGGAATGTTATTAAAATAGATCCTGAAACACCGGTTTCTAAAGCCAGGGAATTGATGGTCAAATATAATATTGGTCGTTTACCGGTGGTTATTGATAATAAACTCAAAGGTATTGTAACCAGAAGTGATATTATAGGTTCTTATTATGAAACTGAAGCACCTTATAAATATCAGAATCGTTATGGAAATAGTATGGTTGAAATCAAACCTGAAATTATAAATATATCTGCAAAAATTGATTTTCTGGAAGATAAAACAATAAAAATCTTAAAAAAAATTGGAGAGTTAGCACTTTCAGAAGGTAATCAAATTTATTTAATTGGAGGTAAGGTTAGAGATCTACTTCTAAAAAGAGAAAACAGGGATCTGGATTTTGTAGTTGAGGGTGATCTGGAAAAACTATCTGCTGAGATAGCAGATGAATTAAATGGTAAATGGTCCTATAACAGTCATTTTGAAACAGCTAATATTAAACTACAGGAATTTAACCTTGATCTGGCCAATACCCGGCGGGAATATTATCCTTCACCCGGAGCCCTTCCTGAAATTGAAAAATCAGATATTCTTGAAGATTTATTCAGAAGGGATTATACAGTAAATGCTCTGGCCCTTGATCTTTTACCTGATTCCTGGGGTAATTTGCTGGATTTTTTTCAGGGAAGAATAGATTTGAAAAACCGGAAGTTAAGAGTTTTGCACCGTTTTAGCTTTTTAGATGATCCCACAAGAATTATCAGGGGTATAAGACTGGCTTTAACCCTGAATTTTGATTTTGAACAGGAAACAAAAGAACTGGCCCGGGAGGCGTTGTCTTCAGGAGAATTTAGAGAACTTTCGTATTCCAGAGTCTATAGAGAACTTAAATTATTATTTAAAAATAAAGTTAATAATAATTTAATTACCATGTTTAACGAATTACCGGTTTTTAATTTAATTGATTATAATCTCAAAATAGGCCAGAAAAGAACTGAAGAATT
>PWOK01000301.1 GCA_003557445.1 Halanaerobiaceae bacterium | reverse complement strand
TACGGTTGCATATATTCCCCTCAAATCATTTAAATTACCTATAATCGTTTGAAGTATAACAGACTAACAAACTTTTGTCAAGCCTGTACTTTTTCCATCCATTTCCATAATTCATCTTCTCCAGACCAGGTGAAATCCTTAATTATTCCATTCTCCATTATTATTTTTTTTGCTTTTTTCTCAACACTTCCTATAACACAGGCTTTGATATTGTCTTCTTTTAACCTTTCAACCATTTCTTCACCTTTTTTTGCGGCAATTAACATACTGCCTGATGATATTAACCCCAGAGGATCAATGCCTAATATTCCACAAATTTCAGAAGTAACTTCATCAACGGGAACCCTTGATAAATCAAGTTTAAAACCTGTATCTGCAGCTCTACTTAATTCCATCAAAGAACCATAAAGACCACCTTCTGTAATATCATGAAGGGCACTGGCTCCATTTCTGGCAGCTATTAAACCTTCTGCTAATACACTTATCCTTTGCCTGTATTTCTTTGCTCTGGAGATGGTTTTAGTTTTCACCCCTCTGTCAATTAATTTTTTTTCAAAATCAACAGCCAGTATATAAACACCTTCAATACCTACCCCTTTTGTTACTATTAGTTTATCTCCCGGTTTTGCCCCTCCAGTGGGGATATAATTGTCTCTAGGGGCTTTGCCTATACCTGTCATAACAATTTGAGGTTGTTTGACTGAAGAAACGATTTCTGTATGTCCTCCAAGTATTTCAACTTCCAGTGAAGCTGCTGTTTTATGAATTTCTTCCATTAATTCAGAGATTTCTTTATCAGAAATAGATTCAGGCAATAAAAGAGCCACCTGTAAACCTACAGGATTTGCCCCTGTAGCTGCAAGATCATTACAGGTTATATGAACAGCCAGAAAACCGGCATTTTCTACAGCACCGGTAATAGGATCAGTAGAAACCACCAGTACCTGATCACCAAAATCAACCACTGCACTATCCTCACCTATACCTGCATGTACAAGAACATCTTTATGATGATAATTTATTTGATTCAGTATTAATTGCTCAAGTTTATCTGCTGTGATTTTGCCAATTTTCATTAAATCACCCTCCTTAAAAAGTCAGTAAATACTGATCAAGCTCCCACTGATGAACCTGGGTTCTATAGACATCCCATTCTATTTCTTTGGCCTTTGTAAAATGATTAAATATATGATCTCCCAGAGTATCTCTGATTATTTTATCACCTGTAAGATTATTGACAGCTTCCATTATATTACCAGGTAAGCTGCCTATTCCTCGTTTTTTTCTTTCAGAAGGAGTCATTTCATAAATATTTGAGATTGATTGTTCTCCTGGATCAATTTTATTTTTTATGCCCTCCAGACCAGCCTTTAACATTACAGCCATTGCCAGATATGGGTTTGCTGAAGGATCAGGGTTTCTCATTTCCAGTCTGGTACCATTTCCCCTGGCAGAAGGTACTCTAACCAGAGCACTTCTATTTTGGGTTGACCAGGAAATATAGACTGGAGCTTCATACCCGGGAACCAGCCTTTTATATGAATTAATGGTTGGATTGGTTATTGCAGCAATTGCCGGAGCATGTTTTAATAATCCACCAATATAATAATAGGCAATTTCACTTAATCCCAGTTCATCATTTTTATCATAGAAAGCATTATCCCCATTTTGATAAAGAGATTGATGTACATGCATTCCTGAGCCATTTTCCCCAAATATGGGTTTGGGCATAAAAGTAGCATGTAGATTATGCTCTAAAGCAATAGTTTTAGTGACAAATTTAAAAGTTGCAATATTATCTGCGGCCCTCAGTATTGGAGTATATTTAAAATCAATTTCATGTTGACCGGGAGCAACTTCATGATGAGATGCCTCTACTTCAAAATCCATTTCTTCCAGGGCCAGTACAATATCACGGCGAGCATTTTCACCCAGGTCAACAGGAGAAAGGTCAAAATATCCACCCTTATCATTGGTTATTGTTGTTGGGTTTCCTTTTTCATCTCTTTCAAATAAAAAGAATTCCGGTTCAGGACCGGCATAAATATTATATCCCATATCATTGGCTTCTTTGATGACTCTTTTTAGAACACTACGGGGACACCCTGAAAAAGGTAGTCCTTCAGGTGTATATATATCACACATTAGCCTGGCCACTGCACCTTCTGAAGGCCTCCAGGGGAATATTGTAAAAGTATCATAATCAGGCCTTAAATACATATCAGATTCATTGATACGTGTAAACCCTTCTATAGAAGAACCATCAAACATAATATTACCGTCTAAAGCCTCAGATAATTGTTCTCTTGTTACTGCGACATTTTTTACAATACCCAGAATATCAACAAACTGCATCCTGATAAATTTTACATCAAGTTCTTTTGCCTGTTTTAAAATCTGTTCTTTTGTTTTTTTTGCCATAATAATCTCTCCCTGTATATTATTTGTTTTTATCTTTTTTTTGTAGGACACGTGTTAAATATGACCTGTTGGATACCGGATATAATGACCTCAGCATATTTTTTCGGTATTTATTACCCACTACATGTTCATTCTTATATTCATCTTCTTCTTCAGCTTTAACCGGTTCTGGAGGTTGCAATTTCTTTTTTATTGTATGGATATTATATCCTTCATTTATTAATTTTTTGATCTTCTTTAATTTTCTAATATCATTTTCAGAAAATAACCTTTGATTTCCCGGAGTACGGGCAGGAAAAATCAAGTTAACATGATCATAATATCTTATCTGGCGGGAGGTTAAGCCTGTCTTTTTTTTAACAACCCTCATGGGAATATTCTTTTCTTCTACCATGAATTTTTACCTCCTCTACAATTGGTTAATTGCAATCTATTTTTAATGGAAAAAGTATAACACAGTACAATATTCATGTCAAGTCTATGTGAGGTTGTCCTTGATATTTTTATCACATTTTACAGTTCTAACTACATATAATATTAAAAAAAGGAGAAAAACTATGACTGAGAATATTAAAAATTTTTTCCCGGGAGGCAATACTGTCCAGGGATTCTTTTCTTTTTACAAATATTTATATTCTTCATCTGAAAAAGTTTACATAATCAAGGGTGGACCGGGAACAGGTAAATCCACCACGATGAAAGCAATCGCTGAAAAAATGTTAAACAAAGGGTATAAAGTAGAATATCACTGGTGTTCTTCTGATAATAATTCTCTGGATGGAGTGGTTATACCGGATAAAAAAGTGGCTGTTTTTGATGGTACAGCTCCTCATATCAATGATCCTGTTTGTCCGGGAGCTGTTGACAGGATATTTAATACAGGGATGTTCTGGGATGAAAAAATACTGGGGCAATATAAAACAGAGATAAAAACCCTAAACAAAAAGATATCACATTTCTTTAAAAGTGCCTATAATTACTTAAAAATCGCCCATATCTTAGATCAGGAAAAAGAAAAAATATATCTTGAATATTATAACAAATATAATTCTTTTAAAATAATAAAAAAAATAGCCAGACACATATTGCCTGGTAAAACATATTGTTCTGTAAATACTGCAGAGGAAAGACATCTATTCTCTTCAGCTATAACACCACAGGGTTTTGTTGATTATTATAAAAATATTACAGCACAAATTAATATAAAATATATTTTCACAGGAAAACCGGAAAAGGAAAAAAATAAAATACTAAAAAATCTAGCAAATTTAATTTTATCCCATGGATATTATGTGTTATTTCTTCATTCTGGTTTTAACCCTGAAAAAATCGATTTGGTGATAATCCCTGAATTAAATACAGCTCTGATCAATGATACTCTACCCTATGATATAAAAAAACAAAATCAGGATACCATTATTAACTTAAATAAATACAGTAATAAAAAACTTTCCAGTGATACAAAAGAAGAAATAAAAAACCTGGATTTTCAATTTTCTAATTTTCTGGATCAGGCCATCAACAAAATTAAAAAAGCAAAATCAACCCATGATCGGCTTGAAGAATTATATATAGAGAGTATGGATTTTAGTAAACTGGACCGGGAAAAAGAAAAATTAATCAAGGAAATTATGTCATATTAAAACAGTTCTCTGGATATATATTTTTCTCTAATCAACTTTAAATCATCCGGTTTATCTACATCAAAACCAACTTCCGGATGTTCAATTATCATCCCTTTTCCCAGATAACCTGTAATTTCTGATACTCTTTTTTCTATTTCCAGAATGGACAGATTACCCAAAAATAATTTTAATATAAATTTAATACCCAGTAAACGGCTAAGTTTCCAGGGTTTTTTTCTTAAAAAAATTGCTTTTTCCAGCCAGAATAAAGCATCATTTAATATTTCCGGATTAATGACAACCATATTTCCCCCTGTAAAATAACCCTCTGTTAGATGGACATAGGTACGCTTAATATCTGGAAAATTCTTTTTATTAACCTCTCTGGAAACTATAGGATAAAAAATATCAGCCTCATTATTGCTACAGCTAATAATAAATTCATCAATAATTTCTTTATTTATCAAAGGAATATCTGAAGTAATTACCAGAACATGTTTTTTTGTATTTAATTTCTTTATCCCCTTTTGTAGATTTTTTACCATTGATTCTTCTGTATCCACTATAAAATCTACAGGCTGGGTTAACAGGTTTTCTATTTCATGCTGAGGTCCTACCACAACAACTTTATCGGTATGTTCAGCTTCATTAATAGCTTTAATAACATAATCCACCATGGGAATATTATTTATTTTTATAAATGCCTCATATTTCTCTGAAGAATACTCTTTTAATGCTCCTTTATTAAGACCACCTGCCAGTACAACTGTATCCACTGTCTTTTCCCCCTCAGGATATACTTTGATCTTTATTAATTGTGGTTGTTAAATATAAAAAATCTTTTTTTCGTGGCCATTTTTTTATTATATTTTTTCCTTTAGCAACTGTTTCAACAATAGCAAAAATTGTAGGGCCACTGCCTGACATCAAAGCAAATTCAAGATCAAAATCATATAGTATATTTTTAATCTCCAATATTTCAGGAAATAATTTTGCTGTTACCGGTTCAAGTATATTATTCCAGCCTTCATTCCATAATATATTATTCCTGTTATTGACTAATTTTATTAATCGTGAACCGGGAATTTGCATCTCAGGCTTAATTCTGTCATATTCCTTATATATCCTGGCAGTGGAAACCTCAATTTGAGG
>PWOK01000197.1 GCA_003557445.1 Halanaerobiaceae bacterium | reverse complement strand
TGCAGCAGCAACTGTTGGTTCACTTCGCTGGTTACTGGTTTTTGCTGTCAATACTCCCTGGGCTCTTTTATTATTACAGGTTTTACATGGTCTTAATTTTATAGTTCTTTATCTGGCTATTATCACTTATATTAATAAAAATGTTGCTCCAGAGTTAAAAGCTTCAGGTCAGGGTTTATATGGTTTAATAAGTATGGGGCTTTCCAGAATTATAGGTAGTATTCTGGGAGGAGTCTTTAGTGATATATTTGGTATAAAAAATATTTTCTTTTTTAATAGTCTGTTATCATTACTGGCAATTATTATCTTTATTACATTTATAAAAATCCAGAACAAATCATTGATTAAAAATGCATAGAAAAATAATAAAACCTGACCACTAAAAAGCCAGGTTTTATTATATAAAATTCTGTCTTCCTAAACAATCTCAACATTTTCAGCCTGAAGACCACGTTCTCCTTCTACAATTTCAAACTCAACTTCCTGTCCTTCTTCCAGGGTTTTAAAACCCTCATCCTGGATTGCAGAAAAATGAACAAAAACATCCTCACCATCATCTCTTTCAATAAAACCATAACCTTTTTTGGCATCAAACCATTTAACTTTTCCACTGTAAATCATTTAATTGATTCCTCCTGTTGTTTCTAAACATAATTAGCTATTCGAAGCGACTATACTATATTAATTATTATATTATATTTTAAAAAATGTATACAAATAAATTATTATTAAGCAAAATAATTTCTTCTTTATTAAGTATATGTACTGTTACATTCTCTCTGAAGCTTTTTAATTACTACTTCAGGATCATTTATTTCACCTTTTATAAATAATTTAATTAACTCTTTATATCTATATCTATATTTTTCCTGATCCAGGTTTAAATTAAGTAGTATGATGTCAATCAATTCATTGATATATTGTTCATAAACATTGATTTTAAAAACTTCACTTTTTAAATCATTTAGCACTTTTTGTTTGGTTACCATGCTTAAAATTAAAATATTCAAACGCCTGACTAAATCCTTATTCATGAACTTAAATCCCCCTTTTGAAAATATTTGTTTGACTAATACCTTAAAGGTATATCAGATCTTGTAACCTTTACTCCTTCATATCCCTTTGATTTTAAAAATGAATTAATACTTACTTCAGCAATATCAATATTGTTTCTGGGACCAATTATAATATTTTCTAAAGGAATTTTATTTTCAAAATGTATTTCAATATAAGGAATTAGTATTCCATTGGCAACATAGTATTGTACAAATTTTTCATATTCAGGAATTATAAATACAAACCTGTATTCTTCCTCATCTTTAAATTTGGGATCCTTAAACATCATTAAAACATGGAAAAAATAATGTAAAAAGGATTTTAAATCACTATCAGGATTTTTTTTGAAAAATTTATTAATAGCCAGTAATGGTTCTTTGATAAATTCCTTCTGTTCCTGTCTGTCATATATAACTTTATCAACCCTTATTTGTTTTTTGTGATTTAATTTATATACTTCACTGTTTTTATCATTTGTCCTTAGATACATTTTGTCCCAGGCTTTTGAAAAATCAAATCCCAGACAGTATCCATCCATTCGGGAATAATTGGACCATAAAAGCTGTGAATCATCATTACTGGATGCTGATAATACAAAAATTTGCTCAGAATTATCAACAATATAATAAATATAGTCCTCTATTACACTTATTACATTGTTAGCAATTTTTTTATTTTTTCTAATTTGCTGTTCAATAAACTTAACAGCATATTTTACTTCTGATTTGTCATTTAAAAACATGGCATTAGAAACCCATAATGTATTATTACTTATTATTCCCCTGAGTGCTTTTATGGTTGTATAATGATATTTACAACCAATATTATTATCGGGAACACCAATACTGGATTTTTCTATAAAAAAATTATTATTATCCATTTAATTTTTCTCCTTCCTGATAAAAATATTATATCAAAATAAATAAAAATATTTCAAGAAAACATTAGTTTTTTTTCTTGTCAATACATTTAAATCAGTCAAAAAAATAATCCTTCCTTAAAGGAAGGATTATCTGAAATATAATTTAATGTTTTTTTATTTATTGATATTTATTAATTTATCAGAAATTATTTTTATCTGGTCAGCAACTTTTTGATTATATCCAGATGATATTTGAATCATCTCTTTACATTTTTTGATTATCTTTTCAGGATTTAAAGTTGAGGTTGATTCACCGGCATATTTTATAAAATTGGCTGAATATATTTTTTCTAAAACAGATTTTTCAAGGTTAATTCCTTTTTTTGTCTCCAGAAATGTTCTTATCCTATTTATTTTACCTATTTCTCTATTTACATCTTCTGGATCAGGTGCTTTTTTACCTCCAAAATTATCTGTTCCAAAAAGAATTCTATCCTGATATTTAGTAAAAAACTGGTTCCATTTATCAGGTTCTTTTTTAAAATCAGTGTACATTTCCCAGCCAGGGGTTAAATCAAAACTAATTAAAGGCCATTTATCAAGAAAGTTTGCTGCTCTCTTTCTTTCCTCTGACAGAAAATAAAAATGAGAAAAAATTATTCTAAGACCGGGATGTTTTTCCAGTATATTATCAACCTCCTGATAGAATTGTTCTTTACCTGGATAGCTTCCATCCCCATAAATCTGGCCCTTTTCCCAGAAAAAAGCTGGATCAGCCACATGAAAAAGTAGTGGAATTTTATTTTCTTCAAGATAGGAGTAATATTTATCATACCGGGAATCATCAAGGGTATGCCCCAATCTTTTACGGGAAGTTGGTTTACCTTCAAGCATTTTCATACCATCAGCACCCATTTCTATCAGGTTTTTAGCCTGTTCCAATAAACCTTCAGGTTTATCTGCTTCAGGAAGAAAGTAGTTCAAACCACCAAAGAAATATATCTTTTCTGGATAAGTGGCTTTAAAAAGTAATCCCAGCAAATTTTGAGTAATATATTTTTTTTCTTTTTTTCCACTGGAACTAACTACGTTTAACCCTTTAAATTTACATTTTTCTAAAATAGACTTATGATTAACAATACTATCACTGTTATGCATATGGATATGACAGTCAATTATTGATAGACTATAAAAATCCATTTTATCTTACCCCCCATGAAGGTGAACCAAAAATTTCAATTTCTCTTATTCTAAATTCCTGGTCAGTCATAGATTTTAATCTAATTCTATCAGTTGTAACAGTTTCTGTAATAGTAATAACTTTATTTGGTTGATTGTTCTCTCTAGCAATACTTTCAGGAATATCTACCCAGGAGTCACCATCCCTGAACTGAATAACAAAATCACTAATTACTTCTCCACCCCAGTCAAATCCACTATATAATTTTATATTTTCAATTTCATATTCATAAAACAAATCAATTTCCAGAATGGCTTTTTGTGGTTCTTTGCTGATAAACCAGGAATCAATACCAAAATAATGGACATAGTCTTCAACTATTTTATCCCGACCATAACCATTGTTTTCCATTATATCCCTGATTTCATTTCTGATAAACCTGGGTCCACCCATATATAGATATGATGGATTTTCAAATAAATTAATTAAATATTCTGGTCTAACTTCAGATGAATAGGATAAATCTCGATCATTTCTGATAGTTTCCAGAAGCCTGTAAAGTATATCACTTCTATTTTCTTCTTCATGTGTTATTACTCTATATTCTCCAAAAACCCGTTCTTTATTTATACCTGCCAGTTCTACCTTTTCTTCTTTTACATCCTCAGCTTTTTCCAGGGATATTAAAGTATAGTAATCTTTTATAAACTCTTTATCTATTTCTGAAATTTTTTTAAAAATATAATTATCCATTCTTTTTTTACTGATTAATGCAGGAATATCTTCTGCTTCATCAACTTCCAACAAAAGATTTCCATTAACTACAGCCTCTGGTCTACTGCCCATATCATCACCCTGATGATTTGCTGTTACAGTTTTGTTTTTTGCAATATTGGGTTGTCTATGTTCTATTTGTTCAGGATCAGGATGCCATCTATAAAGTAAAACCTTACCTCTGGCATCTTCTTCTGCATATATTAAATATTCACCACTTGAACGCTGATAGGCTTTAATTGCCTGAGGAATATCAAACCAACCAGTTCCACTTAACCCTCCTACTTCAGAAGTTGGATAGAGTCTTCCTATATAGGAAAAATCACTGGCAGTATAAACCCAGATCTGTCCTCTGGTCTGAACCCCACCTACAAATATAAAATCACCGGCTACAGATATTGATATGGTTACCAATTCTGGGGTGGCGTCTAAATCCCAGGGAGTATCAGCAAGATAATCAGGAGTCCTGTTACCCTGTTCCCAGTATCTATATCTGGCAATTACTTTCCCTGCTTCTTTCCATTGACCTGTATAGGGCTTTTCAGGAGTATAACCTGTTATATAAAGGGTTCCTTCATTTTCTTCAGGGAAATATTTAACCCGTCTTATATCATTAAAAGGAGGTAATCTAAAATATTCTTTATCATCAAATGTATAAATTGGATTACCATGTTCATCAAAACCCTGTATATTAAACCTTATTATCCTATTTGAACTGGTAGTATACCAGATATCACCATTAGTGTCCAGCCACCAGCCCCAGCCACCACTTAAATTTCTACCAAGGGTTTCATATTCATTTCTATCAAAATCCCCCTCACCATCAGCATCCCGCCAAATCCAGGCACCATTATTAGGCTGATTTGGAGGCCAGCCAGGTGTATATTCATGTTCACTATTCCAGTGTTGTTTTGCTATCATAACTGAAGGTATAAAAATACCATTATCATAACGGTATAGAACAAAAGGCCCTCCATACATACCAGTAGTCCACATATATAGTTCTCCATTTAACCTGACCATGTTTGCTGTGGAGATATGATGCTTGTTTTTTAACCATAATCGGGGATCTTCAGGATAATTTACTGAATCAAGAGTATAACCACTAAACGTCCATTGTTCACCCGGTGGTTTACTATAATCCATTTTATAATGTTCCTGTACTCCATAAACATCTTTCCCGTCTGAATAAGGATCTACATCAACACAATCCACAAAATGTAAACCAAGTACTTCCCAGATTAAATTACCTTCTGGATCAAGTTTTCTGGTAATATTACCATGTTCATTTAAACTAACATATATATTCCCCGAAGAATCTGTCCCCACTCCTG
>PWOK01000182.1 GCA_003557445.1 Halanaerobiaceae bacterium | reverse complement strand
TGGCAGAGATAGTAAAAACCGAAATGGAAAAAGCGGTTAAGTTGAATGTACCTTTAACTGTTGATTTACAAACAGGTCAAAACTGGAGAGATAAAGAGGATTATAATATTTAAAGAAGGTGATCAAATGCCTGAATTGCCTGAAGTTCATACTATTGTAGAGGGCTTAAAGAAAAGTGTTAGAAATTGTATTATTAAAAATGTTATTGTAAAAGATGAAAGATTGGTCGCTTATCCAGAAAAAAATATTTTTATTAAAAAAGCAAAAAATAAAAAAATAATTGATGTTCAAAGAAGAGGTAAATATATTATTATCTGCCTGGAGAAAAACAACTTTATTATCATTCATCTCAGGATGACAGGTAAACTTGTAATAAAGAAAACTTCTAAACCCTATGATAAACATACTCATATAATATTTAGACTGGACAATAAAAATGATCTCAGGTTTAATAATATACGTAAATTTGGCCGGGTATATATGATAAATGAAAATGAATGGGATAAAGCGGGTAGTCTTAATAAACTGGGTCCGGAACCACTGGATGAGGATTTTCAGCTACAGGATTTTAAGAAATTATTTAAGAACAGAAAAACAAATATAAAAGCCTTACTTTTGAAACAGGATTTTATTGCTGGTCTGGGAAATATCTATACTGATGAAAGCCTTTTTGAAGCCGGGATTCTCCCGGATAGAAAGGCAGATACCCTGGATGAACAGGAATTAGAAAAATTATATCAGGCCATACAAAAGATACTCAAAAAAGCTATTAAGTTTTGTGGAACTTCATTTTCAGATTATGTTAATATACAGGGAGAGTCAGGAGCCTTTCAGGATAAATTAAAAGTATATCAAAAAACTAAAAAACCATGTCCTGAATGTGGTAGTATAATAAAAAAAGAAAAGATAGCCGGCAGGAGCAGTCATTTTTGCCCTGAGTGCCAGAAATAAATCACTATTTTTCAAGATATAATTATCAAATTCATTTTACCTCTCATATAATATTTAAGTAACTTATTGACAGGAGGGAGGTAATGAATTTGCCGGACCTGTGGCCACTTGTTATTCTAGCTGTGGCAGTAAGTGTTGATGGATTTAGTGTTGGTGTTGCCTATGGATTGAGGAATATTAAAATCGGTATAATGCCTTTAATTATAATTAGTTCAATTTCAGCTCTAGCTATATATATGACCATCAGTCTGGGAGCGGTTATTGCTGAATTGTTTACTGAACAGTTTGCAGAAAGACTGGGAGGGGTATTATTAATTGGTATAGGTTTATGGATTATTTATTCGGCATATATCAAATGTAATAATCATCAACAGGATACCGGTAAAATTCAGGATAATAAGCTTATATTTTCACTAAACCTTAATTCACTGGGAATTATGATTAAAATACTGAAAAAACCGGTTACTGCTGATCTGGATGGATCTGGTTCAATCGGTTTACTGGAAGCTATTATACTGGGTTTTGCCCTGGCCCTGGATGCACTGGGAGCAGGCCTTGGTGCTGGTTTAACAGGATTTTCTGGTTATATTTTACCTGTCTGTATTGGTCTTAGTAAATTTATATTTATTAAAACAGGTTTAATTACAGGAGATAAGATTGGTAATATTGTTCCTTCCCGTTTTGAAGTATTTCCCGGGTTAATAATTATTCTACTTGGTATTGTAACTTTAATTTCCTGATAGATATGAATTTCAATTACTGTGGTTATATATAATATTAACTATAGTAAAAGAGGAGGAAATAAATTGATTATAGGTTTAACTGGAGGTATAGCATCTGGTAAAACAACTGTGGTCAGAATACTGGATGATCTTGGTGCTTATATAATAGATGCTGACGGGATAGCTCATCAAATATTACAAAAAAAACAGGAAGGCTGGCAAAAAGTTGTTGGTGAATTTGGAAAAGAAATATTGTCAGAAGACGGGAAGATTGACCGGAAAAGTCTGGGGGAAATTGTCTTTAATGATAAAAATAAATTAAAAAAGCTGGAAAAGATAACTCACCCATTGATAATAAAAAAAATTAAAGATGAAATTAATAATAATCAGGATCAGGATGTAATTGTAATTGAAGCTCCTTTACTTTATGAAGCCGGAATTGATAATCTGATGGATCAAATCTGGGTAGTATATGTTGATAGAAATACTCAAATAAAAAGACTAAAAGAACGTAATCAATATAATAAAGAAGATGCTCAAAAAAGAATTAATTCTCAGCTTTCTCTGGAGAAAAAAAAAGAAATGGCCGATGAAGTAATTGATAATACAGGCAGTAGGGAGGAATTAAAAAAACAGGTTAAAAAGTTATGGAAATCATTAATTTAACATCTTACCTATGTTTTCTCCTCAATAGTGTATAATATATGATACTTTGGACAATAATAGAAATAGAAATCAAATTTACTATGAGGAGGAATCAAAGATGGCTGTTGATGAATTAACCAAAAAGGAGCAAATAATAAATTTTGCTCAGAGTGATCCCTTTTTAAAAATCAGTGATATTGCTGATCATGTTCAGACAACTCCCAGATATGTAAGGACAATTTTATCAGAGGCTAATATATCACTGATGAGTTTAAGGGAAAAATATGCCAGAAATATGGAAGAAAGACTAAAGGATAATAAATACAGGGACTTACAGGCAAAAGTAAGTTTGAAAAAAGAATACAGTTATAATAATAATTCTGTGGGTGAAATCAAAGTTGAAGCTGCTGAAGAAAAGGAATTTTCAGATATTAAAAGGATGAATGAAGAGGATGAACTTGTCAGAATTTATCAGGTTCAATATGTTGATGAAACACCTTACTGTATTCATGAATTAATAACATATATGGATAGTGATGTTAATCAGGAAAGGCTTGAGAATCTGGATTCAATCTATGATCTGCTTGGAAGAAAAGGGATAAATCGCCTGCAATTCATGAATAATGTAATAACTGTGGAAGATCCCGGAAAAAAATATGAAAAACATTTTTCTACAGATGAAAGTATTGTGTCCTGTCAGAGAACTGTTTTATTGAATAAAATACCTATAGGTATAGAAAGGATATATTTAAAAGGTGATTTAACAAAAATGGAAATACCCGGAGAAATTGTAGTATAAAAACAATAAAGCTTCCCCTCTCTTTAATAATATAAAAAATTCCTTATTCCTGTATACCGGGAATAGGGAATTTTTTTTGATTTATATTCTAGAATAAAGGAAATTAACTATTTATCCAGAAATAATAATATAGATAAAAAAATAGAAAGGATGTGCATTATGGATAAATTAATAGTTTTTTTAGCTGATGGTCTGGAAGAGATAGAGGCTATAGCCACAATTGATATTTTGAGAAGAGCTGAAATTGATGTAATAACCTGTAGTATCAATGATATCCCTGAAGTTAAGGGTTCTCATGATATTATGATAAAGGCTGATAAGACTATTGATAATCTTGATATAAATGAAACTGGAGGAATAATATTACCTGGAGGAATGCCAGGGGCAGAGAATCTTAAAAATTGTCAAAAAGTACTTGAATTTATAAGAAAAGTTAATGATAAGCAGGGATTGATAGCAGCAATTTGTGCTGCTCCCATAGTTTTAGAAGAAGCAGGAATTTTAGAAAACAAAATGGCTACCAGTTATCCCGGTTTTGAAAAACAGATGCCTTCCTGTATTTATCAAGAAGAAAGGGTGGTTGTAGATAATAATATTATAACTGCCAGAGGACCTGGTGTGGTTTTTGAGTTTACTTTTACTATTTTGGATTATCTTCTAGATCAACAGATGGTTAAGAATTTACAGAAAGCAATGTTAATGCCTTAACTTGACAAAAGAGGTAGAAAAAAATATAATTATATTAGTTAGAATATATATTATAGTTAAATAATTTAGTTTTTTAAATAATAAAAATGTTAGTGAATAAATATTATTAAATGAAGCAAATAAGGGGTAATAAACCCTTATAGATATAAGCATTATTTTAGTCGAAATACTAATAAAAAAAAGGAGGGGGATCGAAGAGTTAATTTTTTATTTAAATTTTTCTTATTTTCATTTATAAAAAAATAAAAGGAGGGTGATTTATCTTGCAACACTGGAAAAAAACTTTGGTTTTTGTACTGGCTCTTGTTATGACACTGTCATTTGTTCAGGTAACACTGGCTGAAGAGGAAATACCCTATGGTGGCTGGCTGGAAGAAATAGTAGTTATTGAGGAAGCATCTCCGGCTGCAGGTGTTAGTCTTTTAGAAGGAAATGAAATAGGTATTTATGGAGATACTATTACAGATCCTGAACTCTTCCAACAGGTTCTTGATTCAGATGAACTTACTTATGTACGTTCCTATGGTTCCTACAATGAACTAACATTTAATCCTGTAGGACCTGTTTTTGAAGGAACCGGGGAATTAAATCCCTTTGCAGTACCGAAAATAAGAGAAGCCATGAATTATCTGGTTGATAGGGATTATATAGCTGATGAGCTCTATGGTGGAATGGCAGTTCCCCGTTTATTTCCTCTGGCTACAGCACTTCCAGATTATTCTAGAATGATTACCACTGCCAGAGAACTGGAAGCCAAATATGCTTACAATCCTGCTCTGGCCGAAGAAATTATTGAAGAGGAAATGCTGGAACTTGGTGCAGAAAAAGTTAATGGTACCTGGCATTTTGAGGGTGATGCTGTAGAAATTAAAATTGCTATCCGTGTTGAGGATGAAAGACAGGATATAGGTGATTATGTAGCCACCTTGCTGGAAGATATTGGTTTTGAAGTTCAAAGAATGTATTTAACAGCAGCAGAGGCAACTCCTATTTGGTTAACCGGTAATCCTGCTGATGGAGATTTCCACATTTATACAGGTGGCTGGATTTTAACTGTTGTTTCTAGAGATGAGGGAGCAAGCTGGAATCAAATGTTTACTCCCAGAGTTATGCCCTGGCCATTATTCCAATCTTATGAACCGTCAGAAGAACTGGATGAGGTTTCTGATAGGCTGGCCAGAAGAGATTTTAGAAATCTTGAAGAAAGAGAAGAACTTCTGGATAAAGCAATGAGACTGGCTTTAGAGGATTCAGTTAGAATCTATCTTACAGATAACCAGGCTATTACACCTTTCAGAGACGAAGTAAGTGTAGCTGGTGATATGGCAGGTGGTATTTCAGGTTCTTTCCTCTGGCCATATACTGTTAGATATCAGGATAAAATTGGTGGTTCACTA
>PWOK01000243.1 GCA_003557445.1 Halanaerobiaceae bacterium | reverse complement strand
CCATAGGTAGCATCAATCAACATTCCACTATCCCTGGCCTCCTGAATATTCCTTTTTATTGGAGCTGATTCAGGGCTAACAACTGCTATTACCCTATTTGCTGCTACAATATTTCCAAAACCAATATTAATTAATTTTACTTTCATATTTGATATCCCCCTATATACTATTAATAATTATATTATTTCTCAAATAAATGTAAGTTTTAAATTATAATATCACAGTAAGTTAAATTTGACAAGCCATTACCCGGTTTTTTATTTTATAATATTTATTAATTTTGATGAATTTCACCAATTGTTTTATGAACCATTTCCAGAATTACAGTTGAACAACCAGAAAAAATTAAAACTATTAACCATTGTTTGCTATTTAATATGGTGGTCTGAAATATCCTGTTTAAAAATGGATTATAAATGACAATCAATTGCATAAAAACAGATATCATAACAGCCAGTATCAAAAATTTATTACTCAATAAAGGTGTTTCCCACAGAGATTTTTTTTCAGATTTGCAGCTAAAAACAAAAAACAGTTGAGAAAAAACAAGTGTAGAAAAAGCCATTGTCCTGGCAGCTGTCAAATCCACTCTTAATGTATATAAACCGATCAAAAAAACCAGGATTGTATTAATACCAATTAAAAATCCCTGACTGGTTATTCTTCCCACCATTCCCCGGGCAAATAAACTTTCCTGTGGATCACGTGGTTTTTCCTGCATAACCTCATCACTATCCTGATCAACTCCCAGGGCCAGAGCCGGTAAACCATCAGTAATTAGATTTACCCATAATATTTGAATGGGGATTAAGGGCAGGGGTAAACCCATTGCAATTCCCAAAAATATGGTCAACAATTCACCAATATTACAGGATAATAGATAACGTATAAATTTGCGAATATTTTTGTAAATCTCTCTACCCTGTTTGATGGCAGCAACAATTGTGGCAAAATTATCATCTGCTAAAATCAAGGAAGATACTTCCCTGGTAACATCTGTTCCATTTTTACCCATAGCAACTCCAATATCAGCTTTTTTTACTGCCGGGGCATCATTAACTCCATCACCGGTCATAGCAACAACTTGATCCTCGTCCTGCAGGGCTTTTACTATTTTTAATTTTTCAGAAGGACCTATCCGGGCAAAAACATTGACCATTTTTACAATTCTTCTGAGTTCAATTTCACTTCTGTTTTTTAATTGATCACCTGTAATAACCTGGTCATCTTCATCAATAATTCCCAGGTCTCTGGCTATAACTCTGGCAGTTATTTCCTGATCACCGGTAATCATTATTGGTCTAATCCCGGCAGCTTTACATTTTTCAACAGCCTGATATGCTTCAGGACGTGGAGGATCCATTAAACCAACCAGCCCGGCAATAATCAAATTATTTTCATATTTTTCAGGGGCTTTTAAATCATTATTATCTTTAACAGGTCTATAGGCTGCTGCCAAAATTCTCAAAGCATCACCGGCCATATTGCTATTGGCCTGCAGTATTTCATTTTTTAATGAAGGAGTAAGTTCTTTTTTTTGACCATTAATTAAAATATATTTTGTTAAATCAATAATTGTTTCCGGTGCCCCTTTTACCCATAACTCTTTTTTATCATTATTTTTATCTTCCACTAAAACAGACATACGTTTTCTTTCCGATTCAAATGATTTTCTGGCCAGTATCCTGTATTTTCCATAAAATTGTTCCAGAGAATAACCATGTTTATATATTGCCTTAATAAGTCCTATATCAGTTGGATCTCCCATTAATTGAGGACATTTATTACCTTTTATAATGTTTTTGACTTTATTTAAAGTACCATCTTTTTGTTTTCCCTTAACCCGGGCATCATTGCAGAGGGCACCTATTGCCAGTAATTTTTCTAAGTTTTTGTTTTTCTTTTGCTTTTCTGATTTTATAATACTCCTGTTTAAATAAATACTATTAAGTTCCATCATATTTTGGGTTAAAGTACCGGTTTTATCCGAACAAATCACTGTAGCACAACCAAAGGTTTCAACAGCCGGTAATCTGCGGACAATAGCATTCTTGTTGATCATTTTCTGAACCCCGATGGCCAGGGCCAGGGTCACTATAGCTGGAAGCCCTTCTGGAATTGCAGCCACCGCCAGACTAACCCCTGCCATAAACATCTGATAGGTTGATTGCCCTTTAATTATACCGGTAACAACAATTAACATAGTTAAAACAACACTAAAAATAACCAGCCATTTACCCAGATGTTTAAGCCTTTTTTGTAGTGGTGTAATATTACTGGATTCTTTCTTTAGTAAATCTGCTATTTTACCCATCTCTGTACTGGAACCGGTACGGGTAACCATTGCTTCAGCCTGTCCTCTGGTAATAGTTGTCCCCATAAACAGTATATTAAACTGACTCTGGGGAGCAAGGTCACGGTCATATATAATTTCATCTTTTTTTTCAACTGGTACTGATTCTCCTGTTAAAAGTGATTCATCCACCTGTATATTCTCAGAATTTAAAATTCTGGCATCTGCAGGAACCCTGTCCCCTGTTGTTAAATAAATAATATCTCCTGGAACCAGTTCCCGGGCATTAACCTCTATTATATTATTATTCCTTCTGGCTTTAGCTTTAGGGGCTGTTAATTGTTTTAAGGCTTTTAAAGATCTCTCTGCCCTGTATTCCTGAATAAAACCCATAATTCCATTTAATATAATTATGGCAAAAATAGTTATGGCATCACTGAACTCTCCCATAAGAAATGATAAAACTGTGGCAGCCATTAAAACAATAATCATAAAATCCTGAAATTGATTGATAAATATTGAAATAATACTAAGTTTATTTTTCTCAGGTAATTTGTTGTCTCCATACTTTCTTAACCTCTTTTTGCTTTCCCTGGTTGATAACCCATTTTCAGAGGTATTAAATAAATCAAAGAGCTTATTTTTACTTAATCTGTAATATTCGTTTACTGACAAAAAAATCTCCTCCTGTCATATTGGGCATAATACAATTATCCTTTTTATATTCATCATAATAATATTATTCAGTTAAAAACAAAAAAGAACTTATTCTTCATTGACTGCTGGTTTAATTTCTTCTATACTATAAGAAGAACAGTAAAACTCTCAACCAAAATCATAAAGGAGAGAATAAAAATGGCTATAGATGGTATTATGTTAACGGCAATAAAAAGTGATTTAAATAAAAGTATTATTGGGGCCAGAATAGATAAAATATATCAACCAGAAAACAATATTTTAACCCTTAAGATCCGCCAACCCGGAGAAAATCTACAATTACTGGCCTCCATTCACCCTGAAAGACCACGGGTCCATATAAGTAATCTTTCTTTTGATAACCCCTCTAAGCCACCTGACTTTTGTATGTTATTAAGAAAATATCTCAGTTATGGTGAAATAACGGATATTAAAAGGCCAGAATTTGAAAGAATATTAATTCTGGAAATTGAAAGTAATCATAAAATATATAATTTAATACTGGAGATCATGGGAAAATATAGTAATATTATTCTGGTTGATCATCAGTTAAAAGTACTGGATGCCATGAAAAGAATAACTGGAGAAAAAACCAGCAGACAGCTTTACCCGGGGATAAAGTATCAGGCTCCCCCTGAACAGGAAAAATTAAATCCCTTAAAAATAAATAAAGAAGATTTCTTTCAGAAGATCCCTGATGATTTTGGGAAATACTGTTTTAGAGCCATATTATATAATATACAGGGAACCGGTCCCCTGATGTCCAAAGAGATAATCCATAGAGCTGGGATTGATTTTGAACAACCTTATTCTGAGCTTGATAAAGAACAGAAAGAAAAAATCTGGGAAAGTTTCAGTGATATCTTCACAAAAGTAAAAAAAGAAATTTTTAGTCCAGCCCTTGGTCTGGATAAAAAAAACAAAATAGATTATACCTCTGCTTTTCCTTTAACTCATAAAAAGGATATAGAAATTAAAAAATTTAATAATACAGGTGAATTATTTGACTATTATTACAGAAAAGATGTAATTCAGAAAAAATTTAATGAACTGGGTGACAGATTATTTAAGATTTCCGGAAAATATTTAAAGAAAAATAAAAAGCTCCAAAAAAAACATTTTCAGAATTATAAGGATAGTAAAAATGCGGATAAATACCGTAAAATAGGAGAATTAATCAAAGCCAATATATATCAATTAGAAAAAGGAATGGATTCTGCTGAACTAATTAATTATTATGATTCAGAACAGGAAAAAATTAAAATAGATTTAAATCCTGAATTAACTCCTGCTGAAAATGCCCAGAAATATTTTAAGAAATATGAAAAAGCTAAAAAGAGCAAAAAATATATTAAAAGAGAACTGGGTAAACTCAAACATGAAGAAAAATATTTAAACCAGGTAATATTAAATATTGAACAGGCAGAAACTGAAGGAGAACTACAGGAAATAGAAGCAGAATTAAAAGATGAGGGTTATATAAAAAAACAAAAACAGAAAAACAAACAGAAAAATCACAAACCACTACCACCCCATAAATTTAAATCATCAGAGGGTTATGATATACTGGTGGGAAGAAATAATCGTCAAAATGATTATTTAACAAAAAAAATTGCCAGTAATCACGATCTCTGGTTTCATACAAAAAAGATTGCAGGTTCTCATGTGGTTGTAAGAAATCATACAAAAGATAATATTCCTCAACAGACAAAAGAAGAAGCTGCCATTCTGGCAGCCTATTTCAGTAAAGGTAAAATGTCTGAAAATGTCCCTGTTGATTATACAGAAGTAAAAAATGTAAATAAACCTAAAGGTGCAAAACCTGGCCTGGTCTATTATGATAACTACCAGACACTATATGCTACTCCAGATGAAGAAGTTGTTAAGAAATTAAAACAATAATCTGTTTTATACCTTCCTGCATACCTTCTTTTATACCCTCTTTTTTTCCTTCTTCTTTTAAACGTTCAGCTGTAGATACCTTTTCTTCTACCCCTTTTGATATTTTTGCCAATTATCTCAGCTAATTCTCTAACTTCTATTTCAGTAACATGTAAAATATAATTAAATATTTTTGTAAAATTATTTTTAATAAATTGCTGGACCCTCTTCTCCTCCAGCAGTTTTATTTCCTTAAATATTTCATTAATTCTGTCCTTCTTTTTATCTGTCATATTTTATCTCTCTTTCCAGAACATGTTAATTATTATAAGAATATTATACAATAAATTAAAAT
>PWOK01000093.1 GCA_003557445.1 Halanaerobiaceae bacterium | reverse complement strand
TAATAATTTTTTTGTCATGAACATACCCTCCTTTTTTATGTAATTCTGTTTTAAATTCATTATATCATATAAAATTATCTGTTAATTTTCTACTTGACATGTTAATAAATTTAAATTATAATGTGAATATGAATTCACATTCGTTTATCATTTAGATAAATATAAAAAAGGAGGAAGTGATATATGCCTAAAGATACTTTTTTTAATTTACCGGAAACAAAAAAAGATAGAATTGTTGATGCTGCTCTTGAAGAATTTTCCGCCCATTCCTACCATAAAGCCAGGGTTACAGCTATTGCCAAAAAGGCCAGTATTGCTATGGGAAGTTTTTATCAATATTTCGCAGACAAAAAGGATCTTTTTAAATATATAATTGATCAATCAGTAAATAAAAAGCTTGAATATATTAATCGGGATATAATTGAAAATAAAGAAAAATTCACATTTTTTGAAATCCTTCGTGAAACCTATCTAAGTGGTATCAGGTTTGCCAAAGATAATCCCCGTCTTGTTACCATAGGTAATTATATATTAAATAATAAAGAACTCCAGAAAGAGATCTGGAAGGATCAGGAAGATAAAAGCATTAAATTTTTTCAGCGATTACTGAAAGATGGAATTAAAAAAGGTGAACTGAATCCTGAAATAGATGTCAATTTAATATCTCAACTGTTATTAGGTCTTAATTATACACTTTCAGATATAATTTATAAAGATGGCAAAATTGATCCGGATAATCTTAAAAATGAAATGGAGATAATTGATAAAATGCTCTATTTTATTAAAAATGGTATTAAGAAAGACAAATAAAAAATGGAGGTGTTCTCATGTCAATTATTCAGGTAGAAAATCTTACAAAAACCTATAAAAGTGGAAAAGGAATTTTTGATGTTTCTTTTACTGTCCGGAAAGGGGAAGTTTTTGGTTATTTAGGCCCCAATGGTGCCGGGAAAACTACAACTATACGCCAGTTAATGGGCTTTACCAATGCTGATCAGGGTAAATGTTTAATTAAGGGTAAAGATACCCGAACTCATGCAGCAGAAATTCAAAAATCTGTTGGCTATCTGCCAGGTGAAATAGCTTTTTTTGATGGAATGACCGGTAAACAATTTCTTGATTTTATGAATGATATGAGGGGTAATGAAGAAAAAACCAGGAAAGATGAATTAATTGATAAATTTAATCTGGATCCAAAACCTAAAATCAGTAAAATGTCAAAAGGAATGAAACAAAAAGTAGCCCTTACTGCTGCTTTTATGCATGATCCAGATATCTACATCCTTGATGAACCAACAAGTGGACTGGATCCCCTGATGCAAAAAATATTTATCAATCTTATTTTAGAAGAAAAAGAAAGAGGTAAAACCATCCTGATGTCTTCTCATAGTTTTGAGGAAGTTGAACGTACTTCTGACAGAGCTGGTGTAATTCGTGAGGGAAGATTGGTAACTGTAGAAGATGTTAATTCCCTGAAGGCTTCACAGAGAAAAGCCTTTATTATTACAGTTGGTTCTGACAAAGATATTGAATTATTAAAGGACAGTGACCTGGAAATATCTGATATAACCGGTAATAAAGTAGAAATAATAATAAGTTCAAATTATGACCAGTTTATTGATACTCTGTCAAAATGTGAAGTAAAAGGTCTTGATGTACTAAAACAGAACTTAGAACAGATATTTATGAAATATTATGGTCAGGAGGTAGAATAACATGAATAAAACATTATTTAAAAAAACAGTCAAATCCAACTGGTTAATTGCAACAATATTATTTGGGGTCATGATGATGTATATGTCAATTATTATTTCCATGTTTGATCCTGAAAATATTGAAGGCATTGTAGCAATGCTGGAAACCCTACCCCAGGAATTAATTGCTGCCATGGGAATGGCTGATTTAGGTACTACATTAACAACTTTTATTGGCAGTTATTATTATAATTTTATTGCTATCATGTTTCCCATGATCTATTGTATTGTTGTTGGTAATAGACTTATAGCAAAAGAGGTTGATAAGGGTTCTATGGCTTATCTGCTGGCAACACCAAATTCCCGTTTAAATATAGTAATAACCAAAGCCCTTTACCTTATTTTTAGTATAACTATTATTTTTATTCTGGTCTGTCTGGCAGGAATATTATTCAGTGAAGCCATGTATCCCGGTCATTTAGAGATAGGTTCTTTTATACTGCTAAATTTAATTACACTGTTTATCTTTTACGCTATAAGTGGTATCTGCTTTTTCTTTTCCTGTTTATTTAATACTACCAGACAATCACTTGCTTTTGGTGCAGGAATTCCAATAGCCTTTTTTGTTCTTGATATGCTTTCCAATGTCAGAGAACAATACTCCTGGATCGGTAATTTTTCTATCTTTTCTCTATCAGACCCCATGGCAATAATAGAAGATGAAGCTGTATTAGCTGTAAGTATTATTATCCCTCTATTGATAGCTTTAATAACCTATACTGCTGGAATATTTATCTTTGACCACAAAGATCTTCCCGTATAATAAGATAAGTACCTGGTACCTCCAGAGTTTTGTCGACACCTTTCGACACACACTGACAGGTGCCAGGTACCTCCCGGATTTTGTCGAATTTGTACTCATTTTAACTTAGAGTAGCCATTTTTCTTTCTTTTTTCTACTTACTGAATTTTTTACACTTTGGCGTATTAATCATTTATAAAAATTTTAACTAATTCTGGATCAAATTGACTTCCAACTTTGTTTTTAATTTCATTTTTCGCCTGTTGAATTGAAACTTTATCCTGATATTTCCTTTCTGAAGTCATGGCTGCATAAGCATCCAGTAATGTGAAAACACGGGATAAAAAAGGGATATTTTCACCTGATAAACCTGTTGGATAACCTGAACCATCC
This sequence comes from Halanaerobiaceae bacterium, assembly GCA_003557445.1. Next base: position 2,344 of record PWOK01000093.1, on the reverse strand, counting down.
CAGTTTTCATGATGATGTAAAATTTCTTTAGTAATAGCTGCATAATCTTCAGAATAAGAAACTATTCTATAACCTGTTTCAGGATGTTTTTTTATTTGTTTCCATTCCTTTTTATTAAGTTTTCCTTTTTTATTAATTATTTTTTCCGATATTGTAACCATACCTATATCATGAGTTTCTATTAATTTTATTAATCTTTTAAATTCTGAATTACTCATTTTTATTTTCTTGTTATACTCTATAGCCAGTTTTTTTAAATATTCTATATGAGTTTCATCTTCATGAGTTTTTCCTGCAAGTGTTTTTAGAAGAGTTTCTATAATTCTTTTTTTATTTTTTCTGCTTTCTTTTAGTTTTTTATGATACATTCTTTCTTCTGCCTTCTGTATAATATGATGAATTTTTTGATTTTCTTTTTCCTTAACTGCACACCCTATAGAAAGAGAGACTGGTAATGGTTTTATCAAATCTTTGTTGCAATTTTTTTTTATTCTTTCAATAATTTTTTTTGTAATATTTTTTTCAGTCCTGGGAAGAAATATTAAAAACTCATCCCCTCCCCAGCGGGCAATTAAATCTTTCTTTCGACATAAGCTTTTCATAATTTCTGCTGCTTTTTTCAAAAGTTGATCACCCTGATGATGACCAAAGGCATCATTGGTTAATTTTAAACCATTAAGGTCAGCCATAATAACTGAAATAGGAAAATATTTTTTATTATCAAATTTTTTAATTTCTTTTTCTAAAAAACTTCTATTATAAAGACCTGTTAGTTGGTCATGAAAACTAATATAAGCCAGCCTTTTCTCAAATAATTTTCTCTCTGTTATATCATGGAAAACAACAAAAGAACCCACTCTTTTACCAGAATAATTAACAGGAAAACTCATAACAGTATAAAACTTTTTTTCATTATTATTTTTTGAAAAAGATATTTCCTTTTTTTCGAACATTTTTCCAGCAGCAATTTTATTTTCTAGTTTATTTATTTTTTTCTTATTATTAACCATTTTTTCTAAAACTTCAGTAAATCTTTTATTTGAAATTTTTCTTTTATCTTGATTTATTATTTCAGAGAACATTTTATTAGCTTCTATTATTTTTAAATTTTTATCAATTAATATAATTGATTTAAGTGAATTTGAAAATAACTGTTTAAAATAAGCCTGTTGTAAACCAAGTTTTTCTTGAATTTCGTATTTATCAGTTATATCTTCAGCTGTACATAGAATACTTTTTATTTCTGAACTATCTGTTCTTAAAGGAGTTTTTTTTATAAGAAAAAGTCGTTTTATTCCTTCTGAGTCTGTCCACCATTTTTTATTTTCAATTTTTTCCCCTTTTTTAAATATAATTTGATTTTCTTTTTCCTGTTTTAAAGCCTCATTTTCAGAATATATATTATAAATATCACAATTTTCCATATTTTCTACTTTTTTTCCCCAAAAATGTGCATGTCTTCTATTAACCTGTCCATATGTTCTGGGGTTTTTTAGATGCCATACATGGATGGGTAAATTATCCAACAATAATGTTTTCTCCTGTTGTCGTTTATGAATAATTCTTTGCTTATCTTTTTCCATTTTTTTGGCCCAGTAGATATCTGCAATAGTGCTTGCAAATATAGTATAAAGTTTTTTTTCATGTCTGGTAATTGGTTTTTCCTGTTTAATATATAAATAACCAGCTTTACCACCTACCATTTCATATAAAAATACATTCTCCATATTTTCTTTAATTAATGACTTTCCGCAAACATTATCTGTAAATCCTAAATAAGTTAATAATTTATAATCTTCTTTTTGGGAAGCTATAAAAGCCATTTTTTTAACATCAAGCAATCTGGATACCTTTTCCTGTATTTCTTCTAATAAATCATCAATAGAGTGTGGATAACTAAAAGAAATTAATTCATAAAGAACAATAAACTTTGAGGAGTTAAGATTCATAAAGACCACCTGCTGTAAGAACCATTGTTTTATTATATTTATTGGGGACAGTAGAAAAACTTCCAATTTCACCATATGTACATAAACCAATTAACTGACTATTAGGGCCAGCTTCCTCTTTCATTGCTTTTAATTGTTTTTTTATATTGTCCCCCATTAAATTAATTCTTCCTATACACTCAATAATAAAAAGTCCTGCCGATTTAGATTTTTCCGGTTTTGCTTTTCTAACCATTGTCCTTGCATTATTAATAAAACCTTTCACACTAAATTTTAAAGGTGTTACTACTGTATTTTTTGGAATATGACCTCCAAAAATCAAAGTATTTCCTTCTATTCCAACAAGGTCCCAGATAACATAATTACCTCCAGCAGCTGGAACTCCAATAGGATGG
>PWOK01000042.1 GCA_003557445.1 Halanaerobiaceae bacterium | reverse complement strand
TGGCATGGCGGCGGTTGTTTGAAACTGCGAAGCCGGCAGAGGAAGCGTGGTTTCTCGCGGCGATAGGCGCAGACCAACAACAGATACCAACATAGCCATGTATGTACAGTCTATGCTGCCAGGCCCAATACCGCCAACTCAGCAGTGCTATCGCACTGCCCGCTTGTATCCCCGCCCGAGTGATACATATAGCACCTTGAAGTGTGTAATTCGGGTCTTTGTCTGAGAATAAAGCCCGCTGAACTAGGGCGGTGGAGCGCAGGTTGGTAGTGTAAACCGTATAGGCTGTGTCGCTAGGCAAGGCGCCTGGCACGTCAGCATCGGGGGCTCGGGGGCCACTTGCCAAACATGGGGGCCTGTTGCATGGGTCGGTATTACACACGCTTCTACACAGTGTGTATTTTCGCTTCCCGTGGCGAAACCGCCACCGCCCCTGGCTTCCAGCCATTCACTCACTCACTTACATACATTTTGCTATAAAGACCGAGTGGGCGAGGGTTTACGCGGATTTTTGCTAATATTGCGAATCTTGATATCGAGGCACCTCCATGGACGAGCAGGATCATCACGACCCGGGTGTGCCGGTCACCCTGTCACCCGGGGCGCTCGAGGAAGCGGTCGTTGTGGTCAAGGCAATGGGCAGCGTACCCAGGGCCCAGATCCTGGCGGCATTGGCCAGCCAGCAGGACGGGGAGTATTGCGTGGGTGACATCACCGAAATGGTCGATCTGTCTCAGTCGGCCGCTTCGCAGCACCTGGCTAAGCTGCGCGCCGCGAAGGTCGTCAAGACACGGCGTGACCGCCAGGTGATCTATTACTCGCTGGCGGATGAGCGGGTCCGCGAGATCCTGCGTCAGCTGGCATAGCCGCCCCTCACCCGCCGTATCCCAAGGCCTCGGCAACGTCCATCACGTCGCCCGCGCGAAAAATCCAGCCTCCGCTTCCCGTTGTGAAGAGGCGCTGCGTCGGCGATACGCCACGCAGCGTCTGCCCTTCCTGGATAGCCGCTTTCAGCTCCGAGGTGCGCACCCGGAGCAGGCGGGCCGCGTCATTCACCCCGATGCGGGTGTCTCGAAAGTCTTTCAATCGAAGGGTCTCCTGTCGCGCTTCCGGTGGCGCAGATTGATCATATGGACGATAATATAGCCATATCGCCCATATGAGAAGGGAGTGGGTCATGCTATCAGGCATCACCATCGAAAAACGCCAGGACATGGGGGCTGCTGCCATGCGGGCATATCCTCGCATCGCGCATGATTGGGGACTGCGCGAGCAGGATGCCGCCCTGCTGCTAGGCGTGCCTGACTCCACCTACCGCCGATGGCGCAAGTCGCCGGCGCGGGCCCGTCTCGATGTGAACCATCTCGAGCGCCTCTCGCTGATCCTGGGCATCTACCAAGCCCTGCAGATTCTGCTTCCCCGAACCGACTCGGCAGACTCCTGGCTACGCCGCCCCAACGACAACCCCCAGTTCGGTGGCCATCCGCCCCTGGAGCGCTTGCGCAGCGGCCTGGTGTCCGACCTCTACGTGGTGCGCCAGCACCTCGATACGGCACGCGGAGGAGGCCACGCTTGAGCTTTGCCACTGCTCCGGTGATCTGGACGCCCAGCTACCGGATCATCCCCTCACGCTTCCCGCCTATCGACCTGTTCGAACGTGTCGCTGAGTCGGGTGACTGGGCACTTTTGCAGGCGCTGGAAGGCCAGACGTCCTCACGACTGCGCGAACAGGCCGGCGCCATACACCTCGTTCGAGAGGAGGATCGCCGTTACGGACCGGGATGGACGCCGGTCATGGCGGCGTTCTGTCATTTTAGCGCCACCGGATCACGGTTTTCCGACGGCACCTTTGGGGCGTATTACTGCGCGCTCAGCGAGGCCACGGCGATTGCCGAGACACGACACCACGCCGAGCGATTTATGCGCGAATCACGTGAGGAGGCAATGCTGCTGCCGCAGAGGGTCTACCTGTCGGACCTCGAGGGGGAGTTGATCGACCTGCGTCATGCCGGGGAAACCGCGGAGGCACTGCTGGCGCCTGATGACTGGGCTGCCGGACAGGCCTTTGGCCGGCAGGCCTGGGCTTCACGCCGCGATGGTATCGTCTACCCCAGCGTGCGCCACCCTGGCGGAGAGTGCGCGGCCGTCCTGCGTCCACCGGTGCTCGCTGCCACCCGGCAAGGCCGCCACCTGGGCTACCAGTGGGACGGCGAGTGCATCCGTCATGTGCTAGAGCTGAATCTTGTCCAATAGCCACGGAGGGAACCAATGGAGTTTTGCCCACGCTGCATAGATAGGTCGGTTCAGTGGCAGCAGCTACCAAACCGTTCTGACGTGCCGGTAGGCTGTAATCTTGTCGTCCGCCGTGACCAGCTCAGCGTTGTAGTGCCTGGCCAGGGCCACGATCATCCGATCTGCCGGGTCTTTGTGGAACTCGCCGGGGAGCCGGGTGGACTCAACCGCTGTGGCGGCGTCGATAGCGACGAAGCGCACGCCTTCGATCTCCTCGACGGTCTCCAGCCAGTCATCGGTGGTCATGGATAGCGTGAGGCGCCCTTTCTCGACCAGCAGCGCGATTTCCCAAGCCGTGATCGCCGACATCAGGATCTCGCCATCCTCTGCCTGAAGCTCCTGCTCAATGGCCAGGAGGGCACTCTGTGAAAGCTGGGGGTCACCGTTGACCCACCACAGCAGGGCGTGGGTATCCAAGACGATCAACGCAGCGCCTCCCAGTCTTCCTCGCCAACTGGCTCGAAGGGATCGGCCAGCTCGATGACGCTGCCACGCAGACGCTCAAGCGGGGAGCGCTGATCGGCCTTGTACCGACGCACCTCGATGGCGGGGCGCCCCTTGTCAGTCACAACGACCGCCTCACCCGTGGCCTCCACCTGGCGGAAGTATTCCAGCGCCCGCGCCTTGAATTGTGACTTCGAGACTTCTTCGGTGTGCATAGCGTTACCCTAGTCATCATGCCTAGTCACAGGGTAGACCGACTGGATGACTATGGCAAGTAGTCACCTGCGATGATATGCGCATGGCGGGGGTAGCTATTGTCCCGACAGCTCAACCACCTCGCCCTCCAAGATCCGCAAGCCAACCATGGACAACGCGAACCAGGGCTGATGTGTATAGCCCGGAGGCTTACGCCTTTTCCTTGATCGGTTTGGTTAAGCAGGCTACGTCTAGGCAAACTGCTCAACTTATATATTATCTCTCGGTCGATTTTCAGTCGCTTCACCTAGATCATCAGGCATATAGCCAGCATCTCCTGCCCCGATCTACCGGAGCCGCCGAAACCGCTCCAAGCAGGTCCTGCAGGTGATCGGGGTGGTTTCGGGATCGGGGTCGCTGTCGTATGCCCAGTCGTCTATACCGGAGATCCCCATCGACCTGGCGCCCAGGGTCGCCCGACTCCGGCAGAAGAGATCCCCAGGGGATCGGCGCAGCCGCCCGCTAGCCAGCGGCGCATCGATCACCACATGCCAAACGGTGGCACGGTCCCATCCATTGCCGGCACTGCTGGCGCTGAGACCGGAGAGCTTCACGATATGGCCAACATGGCACGCTACACCCAGGCCCAGGTCTTCCCCCAGTTGCCGGCGCCTAGTATCACGCTCCGCGCGCGCTTCGGCCCGCTGCAGCTGGCGCTCCGCCTCCCGCCGAGCCTCCTCCGCGGCATGCCTCTCTGCCTGCTGCTGCTCCAGGGCGCGTTGATCCTCGACGCTGACACCAGCCTCGGCCGCTCTCTCCGCCAAGGCGTTCTCGGCTATCGCCATGATGCGGTCACCGATCGCTGACAGTCCCGCCATAGCCACCTCCCTCGATGTTGCTGACCACCCGATCACCAGGCCCTCGCCTTTCGGCTCACGACATGAGCCGAATGCGGCTCGCTATCGGCTCACTCGGCCAGCATTCGCGCCAGCCGCTTCAAGCAATCCTGGATGCGCTCGTCGGGCACTTCTGGAAAGAGCGCGGCTGCCTCCGTGCGCAGCGTCGCCACCCGCATGTGGCGACCACTACGCGCCAGGCGAAACAGCTCCGCGATGATGATGTCATCAGCGACCTCGGCGTGTTGCTGCATCACAGTGCCCTCTCCTCGCTGCCGCCACCTGGATGCGCCCTCGACGGGGCATCGTCGGCGTTGTAGTCCACCCACCCTTCCTGGCGGCACTTGGGGCACTGAACATGCTGATGGCGAAACATTGTTGTCAGGGGCGTGAAAGCCGTACCGCACGGGCAGATCACCTTCCAGCGATTGGTGCGCCCATCTCGGGATGGGCCCAGATAGCGCCTAGTGAACATCGCTCAACCTCCTTCACAAACACCCGGGCCGAATTTTTCCTCGATCAGTTGGCTTCGGCAGCGAGTACGCTATCGAGCAGGATCGCGCAGCTTGCGACATGCTCACGGATTTCATCCCGCCGACGGAAATCCTGAGCACGCTCCGCAGCGTCTGCTGCCGCCTGGTAGAGGGCACCGGCACGCTCCAGGTTGCGCTGACGGTTCTTCGGCTTCCACCACCCCGCATCCCATGGCCACAGCGTTGGCTGGGCCGAACCTTCTCCACTGGCATCGCGATAACACAGGGCGGCCAGCAGCAGGATCTCGACCCCGTGTTGGTCATCGTGTTCAGGCGTCCAGCCTTCCGACTCAACCTGGCGCTGCCGTTCATTGGCGATGAGTTGCCGGCCTGTTATATCTTGACATCCGCGCATGAACATCTTGATGCTTGTATTGGACATCAACGCCTTTGCCTCCTCCTCACTCGCTTTTTCGAAGCCTGCAAGAGAGGTTTGTGCAAACTCAACCCGCTCAGTTCTCTCGTCCATTTCCCTTTTCCTCGATCAGCTGACGTACTTGGCAGCTTTAGCCGTCATAGTGATTTTTGCATGCAGGTCGCCTGCGACGAAGCCACACACAAGTCCGTTCTTCTGCAGATTAGCCAGCGCCTTTTCGGCCTGAGCTACCGACAGATCATTGAGCTTGCACAGTTCGGCTACCGTCAGGGATGTGGTCTTCGCATCCATGGCAGCTTCCCCTAGCTCTTGGCCACTGAGACGATGCTATTGGCTCGACGCATGATTTCGTCGGCCTGGGCCTCTGTTCTCGCCTGGGCCAGCTCGGCGGGATCCCTGTGTGTCAACCTGAATCCATACACCGGCTCAGTGAGTTAAGCTCAATATCAGAGCCGAGGTTCAGGAGCCCGTATCATGCCTAAACCGCCAACCGAGCTGCCCGATCATCAGGTCACGCCGAATCCCAAGCTGGAGAAGCGCACGCG
>PWOK01000195.1 GCA_003557445.1 Halanaerobiaceae bacterium | reverse complement strand
ATTATTTAACAATATTTACAGTACAATAATTATGTGATATAATCAAAAAAAATATTCACTGCAAAAATAGGGAATTGAGGTGTTATATTATGGTTGAATATAAAACTGCTGGCGAGTCACATGGTAAGGGATTAATGGTTATTATTGATGGAATTCCAGCAGGTATAGAAGTTGATTTGAATTTGATTAATGATAAACTTTCTCGTCGTCAGGGAGGTTATGGTCGGGGAGGAAGAATGAAGATAGAAAAAGATAAAGTTGATATTATCAGTGGTATTAGAAATGGTAAGACTATGGGAAGTCCTGTTGGTATTTTGATAAATAATAAAGATTGGGATAACTGGAAACAGGTTATGTCCCCTTATAAAGAAAAAATATTAGATAAAAATGAAATAATTATTAAAAAAGATGATAAAATAAAAAAAATCATTGCAAAAGTAACCAAACCAAGACCAGGACATGCTGATCTGGCAGGTGTTTTAAAATACAATCTTAATGACATTAGAAATATTTTAGAAAGGGCAAGTGCCAGAGAAACAGCAGCCAGGGTTGCAATGGGAGGGCTTCTGGATAATTTCTTGAAGTATTTTGATATTGATATAATAAGTCATGTATTGAGGATCGGGAAAATACATTACACATCTCCAGAAATACCTTTTAAGAAGTTAAAAGAGAGGGTAAAAGAATCTCCCCTTCATTGTTATAACGACCAGAAAGAAAAAGAAATGATTTCTTACATAGATAAAATAAAAGATGAAGGAAATAGTCTGGGAGGAATTGTGGAGATAGTTACTACCAGTTTACCTGTAGGACTGGGAACTCATACTGTCTGGAATAAAAGACTGGATAGTCAACTGGCAGCAGCATTAATGAGCATTCCTGCTATTAAAGGGGTTGAAATAGGTCCTGCTTTTGAAAATTCATCCCGAAAGGGTTCTGAGGTTCATGATCAGATATATTATAATGATAAAAAAGGATATTATCGTAAAACAAATAGGGCCGGAGGACTGGAAGGTGGTATGACCAATGGAGAACCCTTAATATTAAGAATTGCCATGAAACCAATACCAACCCTCTATCAACCACTACAGTCTGTTGATATCGAAAGTAAAGAGGTGTTTAAAGCCAGTGTAGAAAGATCTGATGTTACAGCAGTACCTGCAGCAGGAGTTGTGGCTGAAGCAATGGTTAGCTTTGTCCTTACAGGTGCTCTTTTAGAAAAATTTGGTGGTGATCATATCGAGGAAGTTCTTAGCAATTATAATAATTATAAAGACGGTTTACCAGGGGGTTGAAAAATGAAGGTTTCTTTAATAGGTTTCATGGGGTCAGGTAAATCTACAGTGGGCAAATTACTGGCTCAAAGATTGGATTTAAAATTTCTGGAGACAGATAATATAATTGAAAAAAAAGAAGGGAAAAGTATTAATGAAATATTCTCCAGTGCAGGTGAAAAATATTTTCGCAGGCTGGAAGAAAAAGTGTTAGAAGATATAGTACACAAACACAAAGATTTTGTACTTTCGACAGGTGGGGGAATAGTTTTATCAAAAAAAAATAGAAAATTGCTAAAAAAATCAACTTTTCCTGTATTTCTTGAAACATCTGCAGAAGAAATTTATAAAAGGACTATCAATGATAATAATCGGCCATTATTAAAAACTGATGACCCCCTGAAAACAATCAATAATTTATTACAGGAGCGCAAATCTAATTATTATCAGTTTTCCTGTATTATTAACACTGACAATAAAAATCCTGAACAGATTGTCCATGAGATAATTAATATTATGGGAGTTGAATGAAATGAAGGCAAATATGAAAAATATAAATGTGAAGATAAAAGAGGATTCTTTTTCCTATCCAATTATTATAGATCACAATCTAACCATTAAAATACCTCAACTGATTAAAAACAAATATCAGGGAAACAAAATATTTGTAGTAACAGATAATAATGTTAATGATATTTATGGTGAAAAAATAAAAAAGATTTTAAAAGAAAATGGTTTTAAAGTTACTTTTTATGTATTACCTGCCGGGGAAAAGGCCAAAAGTTTTAAATATTTAAAAAAAGGTTATGATTTACTTGTTGAAAATAATTTTCATAGAGATCATTTAATTATGGCTCTGGGAGGTGGTGTTGTAGGAGATCTTGCAGGTTTTCTTGCAGCCACCTTTATGAGAGGGATTGATTTGATTCAGGTGCCAACAACTTTACTGGCCCAGGTTGACAGTAGTGTTGGAGGTAAAACAGCTATTAACCATCAACAGGGAAAAAATTTGATAGGTTCATTTTATCAGCCAGAAATGGTGATTATTAATATTGATTTTTTAAAAACTCTTCCTCTCAGGGAATTAAAAACAGGTCTGGCTGAAGTAATAAAACACGGGATAATTGCTGATAGAGAATATTTTGATTTTCTTTTGGAAAATAAAGACCTGGTCTATAATTTAAAACCAGATATTATGGCCAGGGTTATCAGCAGATCCTGTGAAATAAAAGGAGAGATTGTTAGCCGGGATCAAAAAGAAAAGGGAGAAAGAGTTTTACTTAATTATGGCCATAATATTGCTCATGCCCTTGAAGCTATTACAGATTACGGCCATTTTACCCATGGAGAAGCTGTTGCTATAGGAATCAGGGGAGAAACAAGACTTTCCTGGAAAAATAATTTTATAGAAAAAGAACAATTAGAAATAGTTGAGAATATACTTGATCTATATGATTTGAAATCTTCTTTACCTGCAAATATTAATACTGAAAACTTATACCAGGCTATGTGGCATGATAAAAAAGTAAAAAAAAGTACAATTAACTGGGTATTATTAAAAGATATAGGTAGAGCTTTTGCTGCAGGAGGAATTTCAAAAAATAAAATTTTAGAAGTACTGGAGGGATTAAAAAAATGAAAATTGCAGTAATTCACGGTCCAAATCTTAATTTACTCGGTATGCGTGAACCCGATGTTTATGGTAATAAGGATTTTCAGACTATTAACCAGGAAATTGAAAAAAAAGCAGAAGAGCAAGACCTGGAAGTGGATATTTTTCAGAGCAATCATGAAGGAGAACTGGTTGATTTTATTCAGGAATTGTCATCAGGTGAAACGAAAGGGATTATTATTAACCCTGGAGGTTTAACACATTATAGTATTGTTTTAAGAGATGTACTGGCTGCTTCTCGCCTGCCAGTAATTGAAGTACATATAAGTAATATTTATAAAAGGGAAAGTTTTAGACATAAATCTGTTATTGCCTCCGTAGCTGTAGGACAGATAAGTGGACTTGGTCCAGAAGGATATTTATATGCACTGGAGGCCATAACGGGAATTATAAAAAGGGGTAGCTTTTAAATGATAAATAGAATTAATAAAATACGCAAAGTAATGCAGAAAAAAAACATGGAAGCATTTATAATCAATAATAACAGTAATTGTTTTTATCTTTCTGGATTCACAGGAAGTTCATGTATGCTATTATTTACACCAGATAATAATTATTTTATTACCGATTTTCGTTATCGGGATCAGGCAAAATCTGAAATAGAAGGTTATAAAATAATAGAAATTAATAATAAAAAACTGGAAAAAATCTATGAATTACTTAAAAAAGAAAACATAAAAAAATTAAGCTTTGAAGCATGTGAAGTTACCTTTGCTGAATATGAAAAATATAAAGATAAATTTAATACTATTGAATTAATACCAGTTAAAAATGTGATTCAGGATTTAAGAATTATTAAAGAGGAAAATGAGATAGAAAAAATAAAAGAGGCAGTTAAAATTGCTGATAAAGCATTTTTGCATATAATTAATTATATTAAACCGGGGGTCAGGGAAAGAGATCTGGCTCTTGAACTTGAATTTTTTATGAAAAAAAAGGGAGGTAAAAAGAATCCCTTTCCCTTTATTGTTGCTTCGGGAGTCAGATCAGCTTTACCTCATGGGGTAGCAGGTAATAAAAAAATTAATAAAGGTGAATTATTAACCATTGATTTTGGAACAGTATATGAAAATTATTGTTCTGATATGACCAGAACTATTGTTGTGGGAAAGCCCACAAAAAAACAGAAAAAAATATATAACCTGGTATTAAAAGCCCATATGGAAGTGATTAACAGGATAAGAGCGGGTATGAGCTGTAAAGAGGCTGATGCTCTGGCCAGGAATATTATTGATAATGCCGGTTATAAAGAAAATTTTAAACATGGCCTTGGTCATGGTCTGGGTATTGAAGTTCATGAACAACCAAAAGTTAGTTATAAACAAGAAAATATTTTAAAGGAAAATATGGTTATAACAGATGAACCCGGTATTTATATCTCCCAATGGGGTGGGGTTCGTATAGAGGATGATATTGTTGTTAAAAAAGAAGGTTGTCAGGTTCTCAATAATACTTCAAAAGAATTGATAGTAATTTAAGGAGGAAAAAAATGATTTCAACAAATGATTTTCATACAGGTTTAACAATTGAAATAGATGGTACAGTCTATAGTGTTGTCAAATTTCAACATTCCAAATCAGGTAGAGGTGGTGCTTTTGTCAGGACTACTTTGAGAAATCTTGAAGAGGATTATACTATTGAGAAAACATTTCGTGCAGGAGAAAAAGTTCCCAGGGCCCATCTTGACTCCCGTAAGATGCAATTTTTGTACTGGGATGGGGATAAATATATATTTATGGATAAAGATAATTATCAGCAAATTGAATTAAACAGGGAACAACTTGGAGATAAAATTAACTATTTAAAAGAAAATATGGAACTGGAAGTAGCCATGTATGAAGGAAGACCGGTTTATATAGAATTACCCACCTTTGTAGAACTGGAGGTTAAAAAAACTCAGCCCGGCATAAAAGGGGATACAGTTTCTGGTGGCTCAAAACCGGCAACAATGGAAACAGGTCTGGTCGTTCAGGTACCTTTATTTATAAACCAGGGAGATATAATAAAAATAGATACCAGAAAAAAGGAATATGTGGAAAGAGTTCAAACTTAATATAATTTTCATATTAAAAATTATTGAAGGGCGGGAAACCGCCCTTTTTTTAATTCTATTAACCTTCTTTGTTGTCATTCCTTATAGTTGGTCTTAAAGAATCAAGGAGTCCGAGAATAATATGAGCCAGTCCAAATCCCAGAATACCTGCCCCCCATAAATCAGGTAATAAACTCCATCCCAGGGCTGTAACAGCTACACCAAGTCCGGCAACTGCATAACTGGTAGTTTTTGCTTTGTTTTCCATTTACCTTACACCTCCCTTAATAGAATTCTCAATTGAATATAAAAATATACAATATTGTT
>PWOK01000134.1 GCA_003557445.1 Halanaerobiaceae bacterium | reverse complement strand
TATTTCTTCAGCATCTTCATCAGGAATTTCTAATCCAAATTCTTCTTCAAAAGCCATAACCAATTCTACTACATCCAGTGAATCAGCTCCAAGATCATCAATAAAAGATGCTTCTGGAGTTACATCACCTTTATTAACAGCTAATTCTTCAACTACTATTTCAACTACTTTGCTAAATGTATCGGCCATATTTACTTCACCTCCTTTCACATTAACATGCCACCATCAATGTTAATAACTTGCCCGGTTATATAGCTTGATTTATCCGAGGCAAGAAATAAAATTAATTCTGCAACTTCTTCCTGTTTACCAAATTTATTTAAAGGAATTGCTTCCAGCATTTTCTTTTTAACTTTTTCAGATAATTTTTCTGTCATATCACTTTCAATAAAACCAGGAGCAATTGCATTTACTCGAATATTTCTGGAAGATAACTCTCTGGCCATAGATTTAGTAAAACCAATAATTCCTGCTTTTGAAGCAGCATAATTTGATTGACCGGCATTCCCCATAATACCAACTACTGATGCCACATTAATTATTTTACCTTCTCTCTGTTTCATCATTTTTCTTATAACAGATTTTGTGCAATTGAAAACACCTTTTAGATTAACTTCCATAACCATATCCCAGTCTTTTTCTTTCATGCGGATCAAAAGTTGATCACGTGTAATTCCAGCATTATTAACCAGAATATCAATTTTATTATATTCATTTTCAGCCTCTTTAATTAGTTTTTTTGCATCATCCATATTTGAAATATCAGCTTTTACAGTAATAGCTTTTTTATTTAATTTGTTTATTTTTTGTTTAATTTTATCTGCATTTTCTTTTTCTTCATCAAAAGGATAATTTAATACTAGATCAGCACCTGCTTCAGCAAATTTTATGGCAGTAGCTGCACCAATACCTCTGGAACTACCCGTTATTATAGCAACTTTCCCCTCCAAATTCATTTTTTCACCCCCAATTCCTCTATTATCTCATCAGGATTTTTTGTACCAAAAACTTTAACCTTTCTGTTAATTCTGCGCATTAAACCTTTTAAAACCTTTCCCGGACCTGTTTCAACAAATATATTAATATTCTTATTTATCATTAATTCCATACTTTCCTCCCAGCAAACTGTTCCCGTAAGCTGTGTTAAAAGTTCTTTTTTTACCTGTTCCTTATTATTGATAAATTTTGCTGAAACATTTGCTATTACAGGTATCTCTGGAGATTTAATTTTTATATTATTAATTTCTTCATTTAATTTTTTCTGTACAGGTTCCATTAAAGAACTGTGAAATGGTCCACTTACATTTAATTCAATTACTTTCCTGGCTCCCCTGTTTTTTGCAATTTCCATACCTGTTTTTAATGCCTTTTTATCTCCAGAAATAATTATCTGTCCTGGACAATTTATATTGGCAATTTCCAGAATACCATTTACCTCATTACAAAAATCTAAGATTATATTTTTTTCAAGACCTATAATGGCAGCCATACTGCCTTCTCCTTCGGGAACTGCACTATCCATCAATTGTCCCCTTTTATGAACTAGATAAAGCCCTTCTTCAAAACTAAAGGAACCAGCTGCACATAAAGCACTGTATTCGCCCAGACTGTGTCCGGCTGTCATTGCTGGATATATATTATTACTTTTTAAATAAGAAAAAATTATATAACTAATAGTAAAAATAGCAGGTTGTGTATAACGTGTATTATTTAATTTTTCTACAGGTCCTTCAAAACAAAGTTTTTTCAGATCATAATTTAATATTTGTTTACTTTTTTCAAAAATAGTATTACTTTCTGGAAATTTTTCCACTATATTTTTTCCCATACCCACAAACTGTGAACCCTGACCTGGAAAAATAAATCCAATTTTATTAGACATAATTATTCACTCCATAACTTTTACAGGTTTCTTTTAAAATATCATTTGCCTCTTTCATAAGATCTTCAATTATTTGAGAGACAGGTTTAATTTCCTTAATTAAACCAGATATCTGACCTGCCATAACACTACCTTCTTTAATATCACCTTCTATAACTGCTTTTCTTAATTTACCTTTACCATAATCCTCTATACTTTCTGGTGTTAAACCCTTTTTTTCCATTTTTTTTATTTTTGTTGTTAATAAATTTTTAATATTTCTAACAGGATGACCTGTTGAACGTCCTGTTACAACAGCATCTCTATCTCTGGCATTAATGATTGCTTTTTTATATTTTTCATGAGCTGTACATTCCTCTGAACAGACAAATCGAGTTCCCATTTGAACTCCAGAAGCACCAAGAGTTAAAGCAGAAATAAAACCTCTACCGTCAGCTATACCTCCTGCTGCAATAACCGGAATATCAACCTGATCAACCATTTGCGGTATTAAAGACATTGTGGTTAATTCTCCTATATGACCACCGGCCTCATTACCTTCGGCAATAAGAGCATCAACCCCTATTCTTTCCATTCTTCTGGCAAGATCAACTGAAGGAACAACCGGAATTACCTTAATGTTATGCCTTTTAAATTTGTCTATATATTTACCGGGACTCCCTGCTCCTGTAGTTACAACAGGTACTTTTTCGCTTATAATAACATTTATTACCTCTTCTACATAGGGTGAAAGTAACATGATATTTACAGCATATGGTTTATCGGTAAACATTTTTACTTTTCTTATTTCATTTTGTACAATATGAGGTTCAGCATTTCCTGCACCTATAATTCCCAGTCCGCCAGCTTCAGAAACAGCAGCAGCAAGTTCTCCTGTTGCAACCCAGGCCATACCTCCCTGTAAAATAGGATATTTTATATTTAGTAAAGAACATATATCATTATTTACTGTAATTTCAACAAAGTTCATTTATTTCCTCCTTTAAATCCATTCAATTAATGTTGAGGCCCAGGTTAAGCCAGCTCCAAAAGCAACCAGTACAATTTTATCACCTTTTTTAACCAGACCCTCTTCCCTGGCTTCATATAAAGCTATTGGAACAGAAGCACCAGAAGTGTTGCCATATTTTGGGAGATTAACAAAGACTTTATTAGAATTTATTTTTAGTCTTTTAGCAGCAGAATTAATTATTCTTTTATTTGCCTGATGAGGTATAAAAAGATCTATATCCTCAGGTTTTAAACCTCCTTTTTTAATTACATCAAGAGAAGCCTGACCCATTATTTTAACTGCAAATTTAAATACCTGATTACCGTCCATTTTAATATATTGTTCTTTTTTATCTATTACTTCTTCACTTATTGGTTTAAATGAACATCCCCCTGGAACCTTAAGAAAATCTTTTCCCTGACCATCTGCACCCAGCTCACAGGCAAGTATTCCTCCTTTAGAGGTAGGTTCCAGTACAACAGCACCAGCTCCATCACCAAAAAGCACACAGGTACCTCTATCATTCCAGTCTGTTATTTTAGAAAGTGTTTCAGCACCAACAACCAGAATTTTTTCATACATTTCATTTTCGATAAACTGAGTTGCAGTATTTAAAGCATATAGAAAACCGGAACAACCTGCCTCCAGATCAAATGCTGCCGCATTTACAGCACCCAGTTCAGCCTGTATAATACAGGCAGTTGCCGGAAATAGCATATCAGGTGTTACTGTTGCTACTATAATTAAATCGATTTCTTCTGCTTCTACATTTGCATCTTTTAAAGCCTGATGTGCTGCTTTTACAGCCAGTGAAGATGTTGATTGATCATCTTCTGCAATTCTTCTTTCCTTAATTCCTGTTCTTGTGGTAATCCATTCATCAGTTGTTTCTACAATTTCTTCTAAGTCTTTATTACTTAATTTTCTGGAAGGAACAAATTTTCCAAGTCCTGTTATTTTAGCCTTCACTATCTTTTTCACCTTCCCTGTTAATTATTTCTTCTATGTGGTTTACCATTTTGTTTTTTACTGTCTTTCTGGCCACTGAAATAGCACTTGCAATTGCAGTACTATCAGAACTACCATGACTAATAATTACTGCTCCTTTTAAACCAAGTAATGGTGCACCTCCATATTGTCGATAATCTATTTTGTTTTTTAATTTTTTTAAATAGGGTTTTATTAATAGAGCACCTGCTTTTGTTAATATATTTGTAGTTAAAGCTTCTTTAAGCAGATCCATTATATATAATAGTGCCCCTTCAGAGGTTTTTAATACAACATTACCTGTAAATCCATCTGTTATAACCACATCACAACTACCATTAAAAATATCTCTACCTTCTACATTACCTATAAAATTTTTAATTCTGAAATCATTATTTATAAGACCATAAGTGTCCAAAATCAGTTGATTACCCTTTTCTTTTTCAGAACCAATACTTAATAAACCTATTTTAGGATTTTTTTTGCCCAGTAATTGTTCTGCATATATTTGTCCCATTATAGAAAATTGTAACAGGTTTTCAGGTTTACAATCAGCATTAGCTCCTGCATCCAATACAAGTGTATTCCCTTTTTTTGAAGGAAAAACAGTTGCAATTGCAGGACGTTTAATACCAGATAATCTACCAATATTAAATATTCCTGAAGCCATTACAGCTCCAGTATTTCCAGCAGAAATAAAAGCATCAGCTTTCTGGTTTTTAATTAAATTACTTCCAACCACAATTGAAGATTTTTTTTTCCTTAATGCCTTAGTTGGAGCTTCATCCATAGTGATTATATCAGGAGCATCCACTATATTTACTTTTTCTTCATTTATTTTGTGTTTTTTTATATTTTTTCTAATAATATCATTTTTACCAACCAATATCAAATGAATATCTTTGTGTTTTTTTAAAGCTTCAGATACACCTTTAATATTGGATTCAGGTGCTTTGTCTCCCCCCATTGCATCAATAGCTATCCTCATTATAATCATTTCCCCCTTTCTTTGGAAACATTATAAATTTGCCAGTAAATACTATTTCCTTATTTCTATAAGTATTTACTTCTATATGATATTTGCCATCGTTTATATTAAAAACAGTGGCTATAGCACGGATTTTATCACCAATAAAAACTGGTTTTTTAAACTGCATATCTACACTACCTGTTAAAACAAGTTCTGCATTAATAACTGCAACAGCAAGAGAATTGGCCTGAGAAAAAATATGATGGCCACGGATAATATTTGATTTTTTTAAAGCCATTTCACCGGTAGTATTAAGATAGGATTCAGCTTCTTTATCCAGGTTTAATTTAATCAATTCTCCTATGACTTCTCCTTCTGAAACTGATTTTAAACTTTTATAAGCATTTTGTGCAACCATTTCAGTTCTTTTGCGAACTTCAGGTATATTTAACTCCATACGATCAAGTCTAATTGTTTGCACACTTACATT
>PWOK01000292.1 GCA_003557445.1 Halanaerobiaceae bacterium | reverse complement strand
CTTTCTTCAAAAGTTTCCTGAATACCAGAGGATATCTTTGTAGTCAATTGATTTATTTGTCTGGTATTGGCCTGCATCAATATTATTTCACCATTCTTATTCAGTTCATAATTAATCAAATCTTTATACTCTATATTTTCCGTTTCTTTTTCTATTATCTGATTTATTATTCTGTTACCCATTTTCATGGCTTCAATTTCAGCAAGATTAAAAAAAACAGGAAAAATTACATTACGTATAAATAGTAAAAAAACAAGAAAAAGAAGTATTAATATTATTATCATTTTAAGCAAACCAGGATATTTTCTAAAATAAGGCAAAATAAATCCCCCTTTCATATTTATACTATTCTGAAAGGGGGAAAACGTGACTCATTATTTTATTTTTATTCTGGCAAACCTTCTTTTTCCAATTTGCATTATCATATTATCTTCAACTTTAATATCAAGATTAATTTTTTCATATTTTTTATCATTAATGGTTACAGCACCCTGTTTAATCATTCTTCGTGCTTGACTATTACTATCAACAAGTCCAGTTGCTGCTATAAGCTTCACTATCCACATTTTACCTTCATCTAACTGATCTTTGCTTATCTCTATTTCAGGCATATCTTCAGGTAATTCTCCCTGAGAAAAAACCCTTTCAAATTCTTTTGCTGTCTCTATTGCTGTTTTTTGATCATAATATTCACTAACTATCTCCTGTCCCAATTCTTTTTTTAATTTCATGGGGTTAATTGTTTTTTCCTTTATTTTTTTACTGTATTCTGTTAATTTTTTTTGCGGAATATCAGTCAACAGCTCAAAATACCTGATAATTAAATCATCAGAAATAGACATTATTTTACCAAACATTTCTTCCGGTTTTTCATCTATTCCAATATAATTGCCCAGACTTTTACTCATTTTATTAACACCATCAAGCCCTTCAAGTAAAGGAGTCATTATTACAACCTGAGGTTTTTGTCCATATTCGCGCTGTAAGTTCCTTCCTACAAGTAAATTAAATCTCTGATCAGTTCCCCCCAGTTCTATATCAGCTTCAATTGCAACTGAATCATATCCCTGCATTAAAGGATAAAAGAATTCATGGATACTGATCGCCTGTTCTTTTTCATACCTTCTGGCAAAATCATCTCTTTCCAGCATTCTGGCAACTGTATACCTGGATGATAATTCTATAACATCTTCAAAATTCAATTTTCTCAACCAGCTACTATTATAAACCAGATTGGTTTTATCAGGATCCAGAACTTTAGTAAATTGTTTTTGATATGTACGGGCATTTTCTTTCACTTCTTCTTCTGTTAACTGTTTTCTTGTTTCTGATTTACCTGTGGGATCACCTATTCGTCCGGTAAAATCACCAATAATTAAATAAACCTCATGTCCCAGATCCTGAAATTGTTTTAATTTCCTCAAAACAACGGTATGCCCCAGATGTATATCAGGAGCAGAAGGATCGAGACCAAGCTTTACTTTTAAAGGTCTGTCTTTCTTCATAGATAATTTTAGTTTTTCAGTTAATTCTTTTTCAGAAATTAAATCAGCAACTCCTCTTGTTAATAATTTGACCTGTTGATCAATTTTCATAAAATATAACCTGGCTGTATTATATTTGAAATAATAGAAATATAATTATATAATGAATATATAAAAGTATATCTTTTTTATCTTATATAACATTATATACCAGGTTTTTTCACCTCCCTGTTTATATTCAACTAATTTTAATAATATAGCTATTCTTCTTTAATTAAGTAAAATCTTTTGTACATTATAACAAAATACTTTAATTACCACAAGGGGTATAATTATTTTTGTTTTTATGGTATAATATATTTTGAATTGAAAGGATGATATTAATGCGAAAGAAAACCCAGTACATTATCGCAATTATACTATTAATAATAGCGCTGGGATTTGGAGTTACTATTGGTGCTATTGCCTGGATTATTCAAAGTACACCTGATATATCTAATTATCAGGGTGCTCAGGAAACAACTTTGATATATAGTGCCGGGGGAGAACTTCTTACC
This sequence comes from Halanaerobiaceae bacterium, assembly GCA_003557445.1. Next base: position 17,359 of record PWOK01000292.1, on the reverse strand, counting down.
AGATTATATACTGAAGATAGAATATATGTTCCCCTGGATAGAATGCCTGATGATCTGATAAAAGCTATAATTGCTATAGAAGATACTAATTTTTATTCCCATCATGGTATTGATTTCTGGGGAATTGGACGCGCTATTGTAACCAATATTAGCAGGGGACAGCTCAGGGGCCAGGGTGGAAGTACTATAACCCAGCAGCTGGCAAGAAATACACTTTTAACCCTGGAAAAAACATTTTACCGTAAAATACAGGAAGCCTATCTGGCTTTACAATTTGAGCATATGTACACCAAGAATGAAATTCTGGAAATGTATTTAAATGAGATATTATTTGGACATAATGCCCATGGTGTTCAGGCAGCAGCAAAATATTATTTTGGGAAAAATGTCCGGGATTTAACCCTTGCTGAAAGTGCTTTAATCGCAGGATTGCCTCAATCTCCAAATAGATATAATCCTTTCATAAACCCTGAAAGAGCAATAGATAGAAGAAATATTGTTCTGGCAAGGATGTTAAATTTAAATTTGATTTCTCAAGAGGAATTTGAACAGGCCAAAAATGAAGAACTTAATTTGCATCAGATACCTGAAGAAGAAAAAACAGCCACTTATTTTGTTAACTATATCAGATCTCAATTAAGAGATATATTAACTGAAAAATATGGTCCTGATGGATCTCAGATGGTCTATGGTGGTGGGCTAAAGGTTTATACAACTCTGGATTTAGATATGCAAAAGAAGGCTGAATTAACTATTCAGGAAGCCATTGATAATAATTTACTACCTTCTATTCAAAGAGATGAAAATGATATCAGACTTCAACCTCAAATGGCACTTGTTACTATTGATCCCTCCACTGGAGCTATAAGAGCAATGATTGGAGGTAGGGGAAATGATCAGTTTAATAGAGCTACCCAGGCCAAAAGACAGCCAGGATCAGCTTTTAAACCTTTTGTTTATACAACTGCAATTAATAATGGTTTATCACCAGGCTCAATTGTTAATGATATTCCAGTGATTCTGGAAACAGATATTCAACGGTATGCCCCCAGAAATTATGATAATACTTATCAGGGATTTATATCCTTAAGACAGGGGCTTGCTCAATCAATTAATATACCTGCTGTAAAAACAGCCCGGGACATGGGAATAAAAAACACCATTGATACAGCCCGGGATATGGGGATAACTACTTTTGTTGATTCAGATTATACAGATTACAGGTATTCAGTTGCTCTGGGTGGTCTGAGTGAAGGTGTTATACCTCTGGAAATGGCATCAGCATATGGTATTTTTGCCAATGAAGGAATTAAGACAGAACCCTTTGCAATTAAAAGGATACTGGATAGTAATGATAATACTATCTACAGTGCCAGTAATAAAAGAGAAGTTGTCCTGGATGAAGAAACAGCCTATATGATGACCAGTATGTTACAGAGTGTTATTACAGACGGTACAGGCTGGAGAATTAGCCAGTCTATAAACAGGCCTATAGCAGGAAAAACTGGAACAACCAATAACAATACTGATGCCTGGTTTGTCGGTTTTACCCCTGACCTGGTTACCACTGTCTGGATTGGTGAAGATAGAAATGTTCCCATGAAACCTGATTCTGGATATGAAAATACAATTGAAAGCAGGCATGCTGTTATTCTCTGGCGGGACTATATGCAAAAAGTTTTAGCAGGAACAACAGTTAGAAATTTCAATGTACCTGATAATATTGTCACCCATGAAATTGATGCAGTTACCGGTGATCTACCAAATGAATATACACCAATAACTGTTGAAGAAATATTCAGGGAAAATAATATTCCTGATAATAAAAGTAGTTTGTTTGAACCGGTTGAAACTGTTAGAATTGATAAAGAAAGTGGACAGTTAGCTACAAATAACTGCCCTCCTGAATCAATTGTAGAGTATGATTTTTTTAGGGATAGTGGAATTAGAATTAACACATCAAATGACTATCTTTATTTTGAGTTTGAAGAAATCAATGATGAACTTGATATAGAAAATTCAATATCAGGAGTTTACAGGGTACCACCAGATCATCCAGTTCAAAAAATAGATCCAGAAACTGGAGTACCTGCAACTACAGTTGAAGGAAATCCTGTTTTTGAAACAAAACCAGATGAAGATTGTTATATACACAAGGATGATGTATCTGACCGCTCAGGTTTTTTTGATGAACTGTGGAGATATTTCAATAATTAAACAAAAAAGCTGGTTGTAGATTCTACAACCAGCTTTTTTTATGATTTTTTTAAGGAGACAATGGTTACTCCACTACCTCCTTCTTCCTGTTTACCAGTACGAAAAGAAGATACCTGTTCATTATTTTCAAGAACTTCTGAAACAGCTTCCCTTAAAGCTCCTGTTCCCTTTCCATGAACAATCTGAACTTCAAAAAATCCTGCAAGAAAAGCATCATCAATATATTTATCTAATTTTCGCTGAGCATCTAAATATCTTTCTCCCCTTAAATCAAGGCTGGGGGTAACCTTCTGAGATTTTGATACCCTGTATTTTTTAACCATTTCTTTTTTTTCAGTATCTGGAAGATCCACTTTGCTGAGATCCTCAAGCCCTGCTGTTATTTTCATCACTCCTGCCTGGACAGTTGCTTCATTATTTTCTTTATCTATATTTAAAACCTGGCCTTTACGTCCAACACTTTTCACCCTAACTTTATCTCCTTTTTTAATTTCCTTATCTATTTGCTTATCTTTACTTTTATTATTTACATTAAAGTTTTTCTCTATTTTTTCTAACTCCTGATGAATATTTGTTGCCTTCCTATCAACTTCTGAACGAACAGTAAATTCATCCTCTTTTAAATCTTTTATTATTCTTTTGGTCTTTTTTTCAGCCTGTCTGACAATATCCTTAGCCTCTTTGTGGGCTTTTTTGATAATATTATTTTCCCTTTCCTGAAGTCTTTTTACTTTTTTTTCATATTTATCCTTAAGGCTAGTTAATTCTCTATCTGTCTGTTGATTTTTTTCTTTTAATTCCCTGTATTTTTTCCTCTGTTTATTTAAATCTTTAATTATATTATCAACCTTAATTTCATTTTTATCAACAAGTTTTCTGGCTTCTTTTATTATTTGATCAGGAATTCCCAGTTTCAAAGCAATATCAAAAGCATTACTACCACCAGGTACCCCCATTATTAATCTATAGGTGGGCCGAAGTGTTTCTATATCAAACTCTACAGAAGCATTTTCCACACCATTAGTAGAATAGGCATAACTTTTTAATTGACTGTAATGAGTGGTGGCAACAGTTGTTACCTTTTTTGATTTTAGTTTTTCCAGTATCGAAATTCCCAGAGCAGCACCTTCTTTGGGGTCAGTTCCTGCTCCCAGTTCATCCATCAAAACCAGAGATTCTTTATCAGCTTCACCAAGAAACTTTTTAATTTTATTTATATGGGAAGAAAAAGTACTTAAATTTTGTTCAATACTCTGTTCATCTCCAATATCAGCAAAAACATTCTTAAACAATGAAATTTCAGTACCAGCTGCCACTGGAACATGTAATCCCATTTCAACCATCAATACAAATAGGCCTATTGTTTTTAAAGCAACAGTTTTACCACCTGTATTTGGTCCGGTAATAACAAGTACAGAAAAATCATTTCCAACTTCAATATCTATTGGTACTGGATCTTGCTGTAATAAGGGATGTCGGGCCTGTTCAAGTTTTATTATACCACTTTTATTTAGTTGAGGAGCTCTCCCCTTAATTTCAATACTATAATAGGCCCTGGCAAATGTGAGATCAAAATAAGTGATCAACTTTAAATTGCTTTTAATAGATTCAATACTGGAAAATATGTTGGAGGTAATTTGCTGTAATATACGATAAATTTCTGCTTCTTCTTCATTTTTTATTTCTCTCAATTTATTATTAAGTTCAACTATGGCCATTGGTTCCATAAAAACTGTCATACCACTGGCAGATTGATCATGAACTATTCCTTTAAAAGAATTTCTGTATTCATGTTTAACTGGAACCACATATCTGTTTTCTCTTCTTGTAATTAAACGCTCCTGAAGCATAGTCTGGTATCTTGTTCCTTTAATTATACTATCCAGTTTATCCCTTATTTTGTTTTCTGTGGAATAAATTTTGCCTCTGATGGACTTTAGTTTTGGAGAAGCATCATCTTTTATATCCCCATACTGGTCAAAACATGATTGAATATGATTTTCCAGACTGGATAATATTGTGATTTTCTGTGATGTTTCAATTAAGATTTTATATCTTTTTTCCACAATTACCGGGTCTTCTTTATTTATAACTTCCTGAAAATATTTTTTTAGTTTTCTGGCTCCTCTGATAGTACTGTAGACCTTCATTATTTCTTCAGCAGATAAAACCATTTCTTTATCGACTTTTTTTAATATTTTCCTTATATCTCTGATTCCACCGAATGGAGGTTTACCATGAACTTCTGTAAGTTCTTTAGCTGCTGTTACTTCTTTTAATTTTTTTTTGATATTTTGTAAATTATTATCTGGTTTTAATTTATTAACAGCTTCTCTACCAGTACTGGTAGCAGTTAGATTTGCAACTTTATTCATAATTTTGTCCAGTTCCAGAATTTCAACTGAATATTTTTCCATTTTTGTTCACCTTCTTTCAACTTCCTGAAAAATTAAAGGCCATATCAACTATGGCCAAATATTTTATCTAAATTCTGCTGTATAACCGGTGTAAATTGTAACATCTGTGAAGCAATATATGATTCTTCAAGCATTTCTGTAAGCATCTGATAGGGAAATTCATTCAGGATAAATAATAACAAATATATTAAAACAGCACCCTTGACAAACCCCAGAAATGCTCCTGCCAGATGGTCAAGTGGATTCAAAAATAAAAATTTTACAATCTGCTTAAGTATAAGTCCCAGTATATTAACAGCTATATTAAATAAAATAAATATAATAACAAAACTTATAAAATGAATTATTTGAGGCGGCATATCTATATAAGGTTCCAGGTAAACCTGTAATACCTGGTACTGGGTTATGGCAATATATAAAGCAATTAACAAACCTATGATTCTACTGGTTTGATCAATAAAACCCCTTTCATATCCCCGGAAAACAAAAAATAAAAAAAGGATTATGATTATAATATCAACTATAGTAATAAACTCCACTAATCATCTACCTCCTCCAATAATTCTGATAGTTCCTCATTATCAGCCCTTAGAGTTTTAACTTTTTGTTCTAATATTTTGTTTTCTTTTTCCATCTCTTCGTGGTTTTCCAGTATTTTTTGATATTTTTCCTTTAATTTATAATATTTATATGCCATATTAATGATGGATAATCCCCATAATCTTCTCCGCGGTAAACGGGGATAAGCACTATTTATATCCTGCCCGATTTCATTTACCAGTTCCTGTAGTTCATTTACAGTTTTGCCTGAAAGATTACCAGTAATCGTAAATTCTTCTCCCAGAATTTCAATGGTAAATTTCTTGTTATTAGACTTATCCCCTTTATTCATTATTATACATCTCCTGTCTTTTATTATTAATTTCCTCAAAAAATCGTCTTATTAAAATAATTCCCTGTTAATTTAAAAAATCCTTCATATTATTTTATTTTCTTACTGATATATCAAATTTCTCCTTCAATTCCTCAATAATACCTGAAAAAACCTGATTAACTTCTTCATCTGTTAATGTTTTGTCCTCTGCCTGAAACAAAAGCTCAAAAGCAAGGCTTTTACAATTTTCTTCTATTTGTTTTCCTGTATATATATCAAAAAGATTTACCTGTTTTAATATTTGGCCACCTGCTTTATCAATTTCGTCAAGTATTTCTATTGCAGGAATATCCTTAGAAACTATTAAAGCCAGATCCCGTGAAACAGGTGGATATTTTGCCAGAGATTTATATTTATATTTATCAGGATTAACTTCTTCCTCCAGAACTTTAAAATCAAATTGAAATATTGAAGTTCCTTTATTTAAATCAAATTCTTCAATTATTACCGGTTTTAATTCTCCTATTATACCCATATCTTTGTCATTATATATTATTTTAGCTGTCCTTCCGGGATGTAAATAGGGAATCTTAATTGGAGAAAAAACAGGCACTTTTAATCCAAGTCTTTTAAAAAGATTTTCTATAACTCCTTTTAAATAGTAAAAATCAGCTGCAGCATTTCCCCATATATCATCAGGATAGCCCATACTACCTCCAGCCAGAACTCTTTTTTCCACAGGAACATTATTCTTTTGTTTTAAGTTATTGAAAAACACTTTTCCTATTTCAAAAAAACTTATTTCATTCTGCTGTCTTTTTGAATTATCAGATATGATTTTTATCATATTGGGAATTAAAGAAGTCCTCATTATAGAAAATGATTCATTAAGTGGGTTTTTAATTTCAACCCAGTTTCTCAAAATGCTATCTTCAGAAATATTCAGCTTTTCATATATTTCTTTATCCATCAAACTAAAACTAATTATTTCATCCATACCGGAAGCTACCATGAAATTCCGAACCTGATTTCTGATTTTTTGACTTTCTGTTCTTTTCCCCTGCTGTTTGCTTTCAGGCATTGTTACCGGTATTTGATTATAACCATACATTCTGGCAATCTCTTCTATTAAATCAGCTTCTAGCTCTATATCATTGCGATAAGAAGGTAAAGTTACTTCCAGTATATCACTGTATATTTCCTCTGATTTTAATTCAAGTCTTTCCAGCATTTTTTTTATGTTTTCAATTTCCAGTTCAAGACCAAGAATTATATTGGCCCTATTTATATCAAGTTCAATCTTCTTTTCTGTAAATGCTTTTGGGTATTGATCAATAACTGATTGAGCGATATCAGCATCTGCATATTCCTGCATTAAATATGCTGCTCTATTACTTGCAGTAATCAGGTTTTCAATATCTACTCCTCTTTCAAAACGGTAAGAGGCTTCACTGGGCAAACCAAGCTTTCTTGCTGTTTTTCTTATATTTCCAGGTTTAAAATATGCTGATTCTAATAATATATTTACCGTTTTTTCTGTAACTTCAGAATTAGCTGCTCCCATTACTCCAGCAATGGCAACTGCTTTTTCCGGATCAGCAATTACAAGTGTTTCCCGGTCAAGTTCTCTTTTTTGTTGATCAAGAGTAATTATTTGTTCATTATCTTTTGCTCTGCGGACAATAATTTTACCATCTTTAATTTTATCATAATCAAAAGCATGTAAGGGCTGATTGTATTCAAGTAAAACATAATTTGTTATATCAACAATATTATTTATTGGTCTAATCCCTGCACTTTTCAGACGCTGTTGCATCCAGTCAGGAGATGGTTTTATCTCTACATTTTTAATAACTCTGGCTGTATACCGGGGACATAAATCAGGATCTTCAATCTCAACTTCAGCAAGATCCTTGCTCTTTTTGTCAATGGCTGTAATATCAATTTCCGGATATTTAACGTTTTTATTCTTTAACATAGATTTTATTTCACGGGCTATTCCTAAAAGACCCAGACACCTGGAATAATTGGGGGTTAGATCAAGTTTTAAAACATATTCATCAAGACCGATACTTTTTACAAACTTTTGACCGGGTTCTATATCATCATCCAGAACCATTATCCCTTCTGCTCTTTCCTCTTTTAAACCCAGTTCATCCTCAGAACAGATCATACCTTCTGAAGTAACTCCCCTTAATTTCACCTTTTCAATAATCATTCCACCCGGTAATTTTGTTCCTGTAGTTGCAACAGGAACTTTAATACCTGCACTGACATTAGGAGCCCCACAGACTATCTGTAATTGATCATTACCTGTATTTACTTTACATAGACTCAATTTGTCAGCATCAGGATGTGGTTCTACCTCTTCTATTTCAGCCACTATTATATCTTTTAGTCCCTGACCAAGATATTCTACACTTTCAACTTCAAGACCGGCCATGGTTAATTTGTTTGCCAGTTCCTGGGGTGAATAAGGAAAATCTATGTATGTTTTAAGCCAATTATATGGTACTTTCATTTCTATCACCTTTCTTTACAATTATTAAAATTGATGTAAAAACCTTTTATCATTTTCAAATAAAACCCTGATATCATTAATTCCATATTTTAACATGGCAATCCTATCCCAGCCCATGCCAAAAGCAAAACCACTGTACTTGTCAGGATTATATCCACTCATTTTCAGTACATTGGGGTGTACCATTCCTGAACCCATAACCTCCAGCCAGCCAGTCCTTGAACAAAGGGAACATCCTTCACCACCACAAACAATACAGGAAACATCTACTTCTGCACTGGGTTCAGTAAAAGGAAAATAACTGGGACGAAATCTAATTGATCTTTCTTTTCCATACATTTCTTTAATAAAGGTTTTTATAGTCCCTTTTAAATCACTAAATGAAATATTCTCATCAACAACCAGTCCTTCCACCTGGTGAAAAACAGGTGAATGAGAGGCATCAAGTTCATCAGAACTGTATACCCTTCCAGGTGCAATTATTCTTACAGGTGGTTGTTTGTTCTCCATGGTTCTGATTTGAACAGGTGATGTATGTGTTCTCAAAAGATGGTTATCATCAATATAAAGGGTATCCTGTAAATCACGCGCAGGGTGATTTTCAGGTATATTTAAAGCCTCAAAATTATAATATTCAGTCTCTATTTGTGGTCCCTCAGCAATAGAAAAACCAAGACCCAGGAATATTTCCTCTATTTCTTCAATAACCAGTGTTAAAGGATGTTTATACCCTGTTTTTGGTTTTATACCGGGAAGTGTAACATCAATTTTTTCAGCTTCCAGTTTTTGTTTTTGTCTTTTCTTTTTTAATTTCTCTTTTATTTGTTTATGTAATTTTTCTATTTCTGCCTTAAGTATATTGGTTTCTTTACCAATTACAGGCCTCTTTTCTGGCTCAACCTGGCCTATTTGATTAAAAACATCCTGTATTTTTCCCTTTTTACCCAGGTATTTAATTCTTAGTTTTTCCAGACTATCAAGATCTTCCACATTATTAAAAGCCTTTTTTATTTCTTTTTTTAAATTTTTTAGATCTTCAAGTAATTTCATTTCTTATAAATACACCTCCATTAAAACAAATATTATCATTTTTTTATCATTAACGCAAAATATATTTGATCTTAATATAGAAAATCCCTCGTCTCAGGGACGAGAGAAACCAGGATACTTTTTTATTATTAGAGGCAGTTAAAAAACAGAATAGAAAAAGTCTGAATAACCTCTCCCTGTTTCCTGTTATTCATTTCAAACTATATATTGATCCTGATTGGTTTGAAATTTGCAAAAATCTTTATAAGCTAGATAAGCACTTATAGATCCTGTTGCTTCAAATATTATCCAAAAAAAGGTTGCAGAAATACCCATAAGCACCACATCCTTTCCAGAAAAATATATTACTATCCTCATTGGCCATTGATATTATATCATACTTAACCAGGAATGTCGAATAATTTTAAATTTAAGGATGTATTTATCTATATTTTTCATTTTTGATATATTCATAAATTACAATAGCTCCACTTATTGCCGCATTTAAAGAGTTGATTTTACCCTCTAATGGTATTTTAACTCTTTTATTGGCGATTTTAAGCAGTTCTGGCCTAATTCCTCTGGCTTCATTGCCTATAACAAAGGTTAAAGGTACCTTATATTCAGGTTCAAAATAATAATCTTCTCCATCAGGATCAGTACAGATAACATCTATTCTATTTCTGGAAATTATATTTTTAAAACTTTCAACTGTAACCCTTGGGAAAACTGGAATATTAAAGATGGCACCCATGGTAGCCCTGATAACTTTCAGATTATATATATCGACACAACCTTTTAATGCTATTATACAATCAAGTCCAGCTGCTTCTGCTGTTCTTATTAATGTTCCCATATTACCCGGATCCTGAATTGCATCCAGGGTTAATATTGAGGACATATTGTTTATATTATCTAAATTATATTCTGGTTTATTAACAATTGCAATAATACCCTGGGGAGAAATAGTATCTGTTAATTCTAAAAGTAGTTTTTTATCTATATACCTGGTTTCAATATTATGTTTTTTTAACAAATAATCTATCTCTTCATTTTCATATTCAGGTATCATAAATACCATATCAAAAGAATTGTTTGTTTTAAGGGCATGTTTTATTATTCTGTTTCCTTCCAGAATATATTTTCCCATTTCCCTTCTATTCTTAGTCCTATATAACTTTTTTAATAATTTTATATCAGGATTTTTGCTACTTGTAATAATTTCCTTCACCTAATAAATCAATCCTTCCATAAAAAACCCGGGTTTTTATAAAGAACCCAGGTTTAATATTATATATTCAATTCATCACTTGCTAATTCCACCAGTCTGGCAAAATCTTCTTTTTCATTAACAGCCATTTCTGCCAGCATTTTTCTGTCAATTTCAATATTGGCTTTCTTTAAACCATTAATAAAACGGCTATAAGGTAAACCATTTTCCCTGGCTGCTGCATTAATTCTGGTTATCCATAATTTCCTGAAATTTCTTTTTTTCTTTTTCCTGTCTCTATAGGCATTATGCAGTGCTTTCATAACTGCCTGGTTAGCAGGACGGAATAATTTACTGCGGGAACCAAAAAAACCTTTAGCCATTTTTAATACTTTTTTTCTTCTTTTACGAGCTTTTGTACCTCTTTTTACACGCGGCATTTTTCACCACTCCTTATTATTCTGTTCACTTATAAATATATATCTGTTTATTCATATGGTAATAATTTTTTATATCTTGTTTGATATGTTTTATCAAGTAATTTAGCTTTTCTTAATTTTCTTTTCTTTTTTCCTGTTTTTTTAGTTAAAATATGGCTGGAAAAAGCCTTATGAGATTTTAATTTTCCTTTAGATGTCTTTTTAACGCGTTTAGCTATACCTTTATGAGTTTTAATCTTAGGCATGTTAGCCCACCCTTTCCTTTATTTTTCACTGATTGGAGTTAAATGCATTAACATATTTTTACCTTCCATTGTCGGTTTACTTTCAACCTGACCTATATCTTTTGTCTCTTCAATTATTTTATCCATCAAATCATAGCCCAATTCTTTATGCATCATTTCTCTGCCTCTAAACTTAATTCTTACTTTCACCTTATCCTTATCATTTAAAAATCTACGGGCCTGTTTTAATTTTACATTAAAATCATGTTCCTCAATTTTAACTCCCATCTGTACTTCTTTTACATTCATTACATTTTGTTTCTTTTTAGCTTTTTTTCTCTTCTTAGCCTGTTCATATTTATATTTCCCATAATCCATAATTTTACACACAGGTGGTTTTGCCTGAGGTGCCACTTCCACCAGATCATTATCTCTTTCTCTGGCAAGATCAAGGGCCTCATTTATTGTTTTTATGCCCACCTGTTCTCCATCAGCATCAATTAAACGTATTTTCCCTGCTCTAATTTGTTCATTTACTCTTAAGTCACTACTAATTTTTATACACCTCCAGATTTTTTTTAATAAAGTTATAAAAAAATAACGGATGGCATAGACCACCCGCTTAATGAACAGTTAGTTTTACTAACTATTGACCAGTAATCCTATTACTGGTGAGAAGCAGGCCGCCTCTACTTTATTGTCTAAGAGAAAGTATAACATAAGCTTTATTATTATGTCAAGTATTTATTCTTTTTTATTTATTTCTTCAATGATTTTTTCTTTAAATTTTTCGATACTTAACTGTCCCAGGTCACCTTTTCGTCTCTGTCTGACAGATACTGTATTACTTTCAACCTCATTATCTCCCACTATTAACATATAGGGTATCTGGTCCATTTGTGCCTGTCTAATTTTATAACCAAGATTTTCATCACTGTCATCTATTTCTATCCTGATACCTTCCTTTTGTAAAATCCCTTTAACTTTTCTGGCATAATTAACCTGATCTTCTGATATAGGAAGAACCTGCACCTGTACAGGTGCCAGCCAGGCAGGAAAAGCACCGGCATAATGTTCAATTAATATACCGATAAATCTTTCCAGACTGCCAAAAATAGCTCTGTGAATCATTACAGGTCTGTGTTCTTCACCATCCTCACCTATATAGGTCAAATCAAATCTTTCAGGCATTTGGAAATCCAGCTGGATTGTTCCACACTGCCAGGTTCTATCAAGACAATCCCTTAAATGAAAATCTATTTTGGGACCATAAAAAGCCCCATCTCCTTCATTAACTTTATAATCCAGATTATTTTTTTCAATAACATTTTGTAATGAATCAGTAGCTTTTTCCCATAATTGATCAGAGCCCATAGCTTTTTCAGGTTTTGTGCTTAATTCTACACTATAATCAAAATCAAAGGCACTATAGATTATATCTACCAGTTTTATAACCCCACTTAATTCATCTTCAATTTGAGAGGAAAGACAGTATATATGAGCATCATCCTGAGTAAAATTTCTGACCCTCATTAAACCATGTAATGTACCTGATAGTTCATGACGGTGAACCAGTCCCAGCTCTCCCACTCTTATGGGTAAATCGCGATAACTGTGCATCTTGTTTTTATAAACAAGAATACCCCCGGGACAATTCATGGGTTTTATAGCATGTGCTTCTTCATCAATATCAGTAAAATACATAGAATCTTTATAATGGTCCCAGTGACCTGATTGTTCCCATAGAGAACGATTTAGAATAATTGGAGTTTTAATTTCTTTATATCCTGCTTTTCTATGTTCTTCTTTCCAGAAATTTATTAGCTGATTTCTAATAACCATTCCTCTGGGATGAAAGAAGGGAAAACCTTTACCTTCATCATGAAGACTGAACAAATCAAGTTCTTTACCTATTTTTCTGTGATCCCTTTCTTTGGCCTGTTTTCTTTTTTCAATATATTTTTCTAAGTCTGATTCACTGACAAAAGCAGTACCATAAATTCTCTGTAACATTTGATTTTTTTCATCACCACGCCAGTAAGCACCGGCAGTATTCAACAGCTTAAAAGCCTTTACTCTTCCTGTTGAAGGTAAATGAGGACCACGACAGAGATCAATAAAATCACCCTGCTGATAAAAACTAATATATTCATCTTCCAGTTCTTCAATAAATTCAACCTTATATTTTTCTCCTTTTTCTTTCATTAAATCAATAGCCTCATTACGGGGTATTTCTTTTCTTACAATTACCAGATCCTCATCAATTATTTTTTGCATTTCTTTTTCTATTGTTTCCAGTTCTGCAGTTGACAGGCTATCTTCGAGATCAAAATCATAATAAAAACCATTTTCAATTGTTGGTCCAATAGCCAATTTTACATTATCATATAATCTTTTGACTGTATGTGCCATAATATGGGAGACAGTGTGTCTGTAAACATCTAAACCCTCTTCTGAATCAATAGTAATTATTGACAGTTCAACATCCTGATCAATATTATAGGATAGATCTACCTTTTTACCATCAATTTCGCCGGCAACAGCATCTTTTCCCAGCCTTTTTCCAATATCAAAAGCAACCTCTTTCACAGTTACTTCATTTTCATATTCCAATTTAGAACCATCAGGTAAAGTTATTTTAATCACTTTTTTCTCCTCCTTTGAAATATTTAACATAACAAAAAAACCCTATCCATCTATTTAGAGACGAATAGGGTTTCGTGGTCCCACTCTAATTGGTTATATATAACCCACTTACATTTTGATAACGGTTTAAACCGGACAGTAATACTGTAATTTCTTACTGTCAGCTCCAGGATGGTCTTCAAATATTATATCTTTAGGTGCTCTCAATCAATGACACCATTCCCTGTAAAAACACAATATTTTACTCTTCCTTTCTCAGCTTTTTTATATTAAGTTTTTTCGGTAATATTTTTCTTTAAAATATTATAATATAATTATAGTGCTTCTGTCAAGTTTTAACTTTTTCCTGACATAAAGAACAACCTTCACAGATAAAAATATTTTCACCAAAGATATTATTAAGTGTTTTTTCAATATTTTCATCATCAAAGTGAAGTAATATTCTTGCTGGAGATATATTTATTAGAGCACTAATGAGAAGATCAATAAATTCTATGTTCTCTTCTTTTGTCAATTCTTCAATACATTTTTCCAGATTTTTGTCTTTTACTGGCTTTTTTTCAGAATCAAGTAGTTGAAAGGATGTCTCATCAAGTTTTATAACATTAATTAAATCTATTTCAGGTTCCTGAAGGTCAACAAAGTATCTTAATAGATCGAGAAATTCATTATATTCTTCTTCTATTACAAAATCATCCACTGCCTTTTGCACAGCTAATTCCAATTCATCAATATATGATTTGAGTCTAAACCGGGCAAAACCTTCAATATTTAATTCCTTATTATTATCAAGATAATTAATTAATTGGGATATAATTTCTTCTTTGCGAACAAGACGGGTAAGATTTTTACTGGTATTATTTAAATGTTGAAAGGAATATTTTTTTATTTCACTTTTTTCATTTTCATTAAATTTATCATAGTAATTATCAATAATATTATCTATTAATTCTTTTTCCAGATTATTTATCACTATATCAGCAATAATATCAGCCAGTAATTCTCTTATACTGTTTTCTTTATCGGAAGTATTATAATTTATATTAAAAAGAGTATAATCATCTTTTTGGTTTTCCTTAATATCAATGTTGATTTTATCAGAATCTAAACAATCCATTTTATTAATCAGTTTCTTTTTGAACTCTCCAGGGTATTCAAGTGTAGAAATAGTAAACCCCATTATATTTTATCACCTCTTACTTAAATATTATATGATTTATATATTATTTGTATACAACCAGGTCTATTAAGGTGATAAAATACTTTTTAGAAATAATTGCATAAAAAATGGTGTGGGTAAGTGGATTCGAACCACTGGCCTCTACGATGTCAACGTAGCACTCTGACCAACTGAGCTATACCCACACATTAATATTTAATTTTAATAAATGGTGCCGGGAGTCGGGCTCGAACCGACACGGGTATAAGGTACCCACCGGATTTTAAGTCCGATGCGTCTGCCAATTCCGCCATCCCGGCAATAAACTTTTAGTATTAGTATTATAGCATTATCAAAAACCACTGTCAAGAAGCTGTCACCAGAATTTCATCTAATTTTTCGGGAGAATACATGGAACCATTAAAACCATCTCTTTGCCAATCATCTATTTCATATCTGTCAGCATCAATATCATCCAGATCATATCTTGAATAATAAACATCCATTAGAAAAACAACCAGTACTGCAATCACAATAACCAGGATTGTTAAAATTATCTTTTTATTTGTGTCATCCATATTATCCCCTCCCAAAACTATTATATATAAATTATGTTAGTATTTCAATAGGCTACAAATAAAAAACACCGGGTATTAACCGGTTATTAAAGTGGAGGCGGCACCCGGATTTGAACCGGGGAATAAAGGATTTGCAGTCCTCTGCCTTACCACTTGGCTATGCCGCCATTTAAAATGGTGGTGAGAGGCGGAATCGAACCGCCGACACGAGGATTTTCAGTCCACTGCTCTACCTGCTGAGCTATCTCACCATGGCGAGGGTGACGAGATTCGAACTCGCGCTCTCCGGCGTGACAGGCCGGCGCGTTAAGCCAGCTACGCTACACCCCCGCATTTTTTGGAAATAGGATGTCGGATGTCAGAAGTAGGATAATTTCTTACCTCCTGCTTCCTACCTCTTAATTCCTATTTTTTTAGATGGTGGGCGAAACAGGGCTCGAACCTGTGACCCCCTGCTTGTAAGGCAGGTGCTCTCCCAGCTGAGCTATTCGCCCTTTTATTTAAACAGCATAAAATAGTATACACAATAATAACTCTTAAGTCAAAAGCTATTATTAGTGATTATGACAGATAAAACCCTGATTACTTTTGTTTACTTGATAATAGTCCTGTTCTTTTGTCTAATTGATATTAATTATAATCAACAGTAATAATTTTATATACTATTTCTATGTCATCTCTATTTCTAATATAATTTATTATATCAAGTACAAGATCTTTGTCCATATTTGTGTCAATACTTTTATATGATGTTTTTAAGGTTGTATAAAGATTAGATATATCAGGAAAACCACTGTCTTTGAATGATTTTCTTATTATACTATTAAAAACCTGCTGCTGTCTCTGTAAACGGTCTATTTCATCTTTGCGATAATCATACCATCTGACATAATTTAAAGCCTCTTCTCCAGTCAATAAATTATTTCCCTCTTTAAGATCTAAATCTAAATCAGGTATTCTTAAGGAACTATCCAGATTTATTTCTATACCTTCCAGTTCATCAATTATAGATTTAAACCCCTTATAACTGATGACAAAATAATAGGGTAAATCTATACCACTGATATCTTCAACTGACTTAATTAAATCTTCTTTATTCATATTTTTTATTTCCTGATCATCAATCTTCATATCTGAGGGAATACTATTAAAAGTTAATAATTTCCCGTCATCTTCATAGGTTATCATTACAACAGCATCTGCTTTTATTTCCTGGTCCTGGTCAACTTTTTCATCATCCATACCAATTACCAGCAAATTGACATCTTCCCTTTCCTCTGTCCTTAAACCATCATAACCCTCAGGAGAAACATAATATACTACTCCTGCCAGAACCATAAGTGATATTATCAATATTATTACCCACTTTTTTTTGTTTACATTATTTATTCCAGACATTTTTTTACCCCCTGTCTGACTTAAAATATTAAATATTTATACTATTTTGTTTTTATATAACTTCTACGAATAATACGTTATTCCTGCAAAATAATTAAAATTTTTTTATAAATTTATTGACATAAAATTATAGTATGGTATAATAATTATTGTTGTGCCGAGGTGGCGGAACTGGCAGACGCGCAGCGTTGAGGGCGCTGTGGGCTTTTGCCTGTGCGGGTTCGAGTCCCGCCCTCGGCACCATTTTTATGTATAGGGTGTTGGATTGAGGTGGATTGTATTACATAATAGTAATTTGCAGAGATTAACCGGAAGCGCGGGCTTCCGGTTTTGTTATGCTTTTTTATTCTTTTGTATGTTTTTGGGCGGCGAGTGGGAGGCGATAGAACTATCTATAACCATATAATTATTTTTTGTGAACTTCAAAAAATCTTATATCTTTTTAAAATTACTCACAAATAATTTTAAAAATTTTTTTCCAAATATTCCTCAAATTTGAATCATCTTTTTTAAAAGGATCTTCACCTTTATTTATAAGAATTTGTTTAGTGAGTTTTGCCAGTTCAACTTTCCAGCCTTTCTGCAATTTAAATTCGTTTTCTTCTGAATATTTTTCTATTTGCTTAATAATAGGCTTATCATCTTT
>PWOK01000087.1 GCA_003557445.1 Halanaerobiaceae bacterium | reverse complement strand
TATATGTCGAATTAACGATGGATAATTTGATTTCTTTCCGGACCAATGCCAATCTTCTTTATGGGTACAGAGATTTCTTCTTCAATTATCTTAATATATTCTCTGGCTTCAGAAGGAAGATCTTCAAAATCCCTGATATGGGATATATCTTCAGACCAGCCGGAACAGGTTATGAATACAGGTTCATTATCTATATTTACCGCTGATATATCTTTTTTTATTTTTCCCTGACAGTTATATCCGGTACATACTTTGATTTCATCAAGACCTGAAAGAACATCAAGCTTGGTCATTGCTATTTCTGTCAGGCCATTGACCCTGATGGCATATCTTAACAAAGGTAGATCCAGCCAGCCACAGCGACGGGGTCTTCCAGTTGTTACTCCAAATTCACCACCCTTTTCCCTTAAAAATTCTCCTATTTCATTATTTAATTCTGTGGGAAAAGGTCCCTCACCAACCCGGGTAATATATGCTTTGGCTACTCCAATTACTTCATCAATTTCAACCGGACCAAGCCCTGAACCGGTACAAACACCACCAGCTGTAGGGTTCGAAGATGTTACATAAGGATAACTTCCATAATCTATATCAAGCAGTGTTCCCTGAGCACCTTCGAAAAATATATTTTCTCCATTCTGACGGGCCTTTTCGAGTAGTAAAGCACAATCTGTAACCATAGGTCTCATCTTTTCTATATATGGTTTTAGTTCTTCTATAATATCTTCTATAGGTAAAGGTTTACTGTTATAAACTTTTTCCAGGACAGTATTCTGGTAATCCATTACTTTAGTGAGTTTTTCTTTCAATTTGTCCAGATCCAGAAGGTCTATTACCCTGATACCTCTTCTGGCCACTTTATCTGTATAAGCTGGTCCAATACCTTTACCGGTGGTTCCAATTTTACCTTTACCCTTTCTTTCTTCTTCAAGTTTATCAAGTAAGCGATGATAGGGCATTATTATATGAGCAAATTCACTTATAAATAAATTATCCAGATTAATACCCCTTCTTTTTAAACCTTCCATTTCTTCAACCATTTCTTCCGGGTCAATCACTACTCCATTACCCAGAACACATTTTTTTTCTGGATAAAGAATCCCTGAAGGGATCTGGTGTAATTCATATTTTTCCTGACCAACTATAACAGTATGTCCTGCATTATTACCTCCACCAAAACGAACAACAACATCAGCATCCTCTGCCATCATATCTGTAATTTTACCTTTTCCTTCGTCTCCCCATTGAGCTCCAACAACTATCTTATTTACCATTATTTTTGCTTAAATCCATTTATGATTTAAGCTTCCCCCTTTCATAGTTATAATTTATTGATAAAATAACTGTGTACAGCAATATCATCTGTCAATTCTGGATGAAAAGATGTTAATAGGACATTATCTTTTTCTACAGCAACAATATTATCCTGAACTCGGGCCAGTATTCTTACATCTAAACCAACTTCAGTGATAATAGGTGCCCTTATGAAAACCAGTTCAATAAGATTTTTGGAAAATAAAGGTATTGATTTTTTTGTAATAAAACTATTTAGCTGGCTACCATAAGCATTTCTTCTTACTGTAATATCAATAATACCAAGATAATTAAAATTCTGTCCTTCAATCTTTTCTGCTAATATTATTAAACCTGCACAGGTACCCCATAGTGGTTTTTTTTGTCTGTACATTTCTATAATTGGTTCTTTAAAACCATATTTTTTAATTAACTTGCCAATAGTTGTACTTTCTCCTCCGGGAATAATTAAACCATCTATATTTATTAATTCCTGAGGCTTTTTAATTTTAAAAACTCTAATATCATCAAATTTTTTTAAAATATTATAATGTTCAGCTACTCCACCCTGCAAATCAAGAATTCCAACAGTTTTTTTCATTTTTAAACAATTTCTCTCCCTGTCTATTTATATTTTGTTTTTTATTTTTAATAACTATACATTTTACCATAGGGCCTGCTTGAAACTGGAGATAATTTCGTAAAATCTGCATCCATGATTTCTTCAAGGTCCAATTCAAAAACCTCACTGTATTCATATAACAGATCCCTTAATTTCATTCTATCCTCTTGATTAACTGGCTCTGATTTAACTTCACGGCCAAGTTTGTAATCCTCTATTTTATCCCTGATATAAATGATTCCTCCATGCATACCAACAGCTACATGATTACCGATAATTTCTTCATCACGAACTTTATTTATACCCAGTAATAGCATACAACCACCGGCCATATATTCACCAAAAAAATCACCAGCTGAACCACCAATAATTATTAGTGGTTGTTTATCCTGAAATCCCTTCATATGGATACCAGCTCGATAACCGACACTACCTTTTATATAAATTTTGCCACCTCTCATGGCATACCCAGGAATATCACCAGTATTACCATGAACAATTATCTTTCCTTTATCCATTGTATTCCCTATCCCATCCTGTACATTATTATTAACACTAATTTCTACTCCCCCGGCAAAAGCCGCAAGGTCATTTCCGGGGACACCTTCAATATATATTTTAACAGGATCAGATAAACCATCACCAATATATCGCTGACCATTTACATTTTGAAGGGTTATTTCATATTCTTTTTCTTTAATTAATTCTTTGATTTTTTGATTTAATTCTTTATAATAAAGACCCTGAGCATTAATAACTTGCATATCTTCACCTCATTTTCTTCAGGTTTTTAGTAGTTTTTGAGTTCTGTATTCTTTTTCAAAACACAATAATCCAAAATCATCAGTTAATATCCTGTCCTTAATCAATTGGATGTTTTTTTGTTCTTTAATCAAACCGGTAAGAATTCCAATTCTATCAATTGAATTTATACAAATAAATCCTTTTATTTTATTATTCTTTATTAAAACTTTTTTAAATGTTTTTTGGTTAATAGATTTAAAAACATAAGTTTCATAATCTTCATTTTCAGGAGGATTAATCACTCCAGCTGTAATAATAGGCAGCTCAAAAAAACTAATAGAGTTTCGAGCAAAACCATCATCATAATTTTGTATTTTACCTGACATATTTTGACCGGCAACAAAACCCTGGTTATAGGCATTGGGCCATACTGGAATAACTGCAGAAGAACCTGTTAACATATTATAACCTTCACTAACATCTCCAGCTGCATAAATATTATTACTGCTGGTCTGTAATTTTTTATTAACCAGTATTCCCTGATTTATTTTTATATCTGTGTTTTCCAGCCACCCTTTATTGGGCCTAACTCCAACTGCTATTACCGAAAAATCACAATATAATTTCTGGCCTGATTTTAATTTCACTGATTTCACTTTTTTTTCTCCTATAAATTTTTCTATAGTATCCTCTAAGAAAAATTCTATACCCTGTTCTTCAAGATGTGATTGTACTATATCAGCAGCTTCTTTATCTAAGATATTACTCAAAACCCTATTTGAAAGTTCAATAACTTTAACCTTTATCCCCCTTTTTATTAAAGCCTCTGCTACCTTTAAACCAATCAAACCGGCTCCCAGGATAATTGCTGTTGGTTTATTCACATTATCATTAAACATATCTTCAATATTTTTTCTTAATGAGCTGGCATCAGCAAAATTTAAAAATTTATATATATTATTCTTATCAGTTCCCTCAATTGGAGGTATAAAAGGAGTACCACCTGTGGCAATTAATAATTTATCAAAATTAATAGACCTACCAGAAGCTACAAATGCTTTATCATTTTCAATATCTATCTTAATTGCTTTTTCATCTGGTATAAAATTAACATTATTAATATCATAAAAATTATCCTGACGAAACTTCATATCTTCAAAAGAAACTTGATCTGCCAGATAATATGAAATCAAAGGTCTGGAATATACATGATGGGCTTCTTCTGAAACTATAGTAATCTTCCCTTTCTGATCATTCTTTCGTATTCCCTCAATTCCACCTATACCGGCAGCTGAATTACCAATTATAAGATAATCCATTACAACTCAACCCCTTTCATTTTCCTGGTAAACAAGTGCCCAATTGGGGCAATGAGCAACACATTCAGGTTCACCAGATTTTGAACAAAGATCACATTTTGAAATTACTTTATTCCCGTATTGATCTCTTTTAATTGCACCATAAGAACAGGTCATAATACATGTCCAGCAACCCACACATTTATCCTTATCAAAATTAACCACTCCTGTTTCAGAATCTTTTTGCATTGCTCCGGTAATACAGGCTTTGGTACAGGGAGCATCATCACAATGTCTGCATTGAAGGGCAAATGAAATTTTATCACCTTTTTCCACAATAATCCCGGGAGTAATTTCCTCATCCCTGTAAGCCTTAACAATATCATTGGATACTGATTGACTCTTAACACAATAAACTTCACACAATTTACAACCCAGACAAAAATCCTCTCTGGCATATATTTTTTTCATCTGTAAATCCCTCCTCTTATTTAAGAACCTGCATGCTTTAGGCCTAAAATATTTAATTCATTATCATTTAGGTCAAAACCCCTCAACATCAGTCGATTTCCTCTCAGACTTTCTATGGCATTAATCCCCATACCTCCCAGCATTTCTTTAATCTCATGAGACCAGCCATTAATTAAATTAATTAATCTTTCTTTTCCCATTTCTGGATTTAATCTTTTTTCCAGTTCCTCCTGCTGGGTGGCTATTCCCCAGTTACATTTTCCGGTATAACATTTTTGACACATATGACAGCCCATAGCAATTAATGCTGCAGAAGCAATATAAACTGCATCAGCACCCAGAGCAACTGCCTTTACAACATCAGCACTATTTCTAACGGTTCCGGCAATAACCAGAGAAACTTTATTCCTGTGTCCTTCTTTTCTTAATCTATCATCCACTGCTGCCAGAGCCAGTTCAACAGGGATACCAACATTATCCCTGATCATTGAAGGTGCTGCACCAGTTCCACCACGGTAACCATCAATTGTAATAATATCGGCTCCAGCAGAAGCTATACCAGAAGCAATTGCTGCAACATTATGAACAGCTGAGATCTTAACCGAAACAGGTTTTTGATAATCAGTGGCTTCTTTAAGAGCAAAAATTAACTGTCTTAAATCTTCAATTGAATAAATATCATGATGAGGAGCTGGAGAAAGAGCATCTGTTCCTTCAGGAATCATTCTGGTTTTTGAAACCTCACTTTTTACCTTTTCTCCAGGCAGATGACCTCCAATGCCAGGTTTTGCTCCCTGACCAATTTTTATTTCTATGGCAGCTCCTGTATTAAGATATTCTTGATGTACTCCAAAACGTCCGGAAGCCACCTGAACTATTGTATTTTTTTTATATTTATACAAATCCCGGTGTAAGCCACCTTCTCCAGTATTATACATTATACCAGTTTCTGCAGCAGCACTGGCCAGAGATCTGCAGGCATTCAGGCTGATTGATCCAAAGGACATTGCCGAAAACATAATCGGTGTTTGTAGTTCTATCTGAGGTGGGAAATCATTAACTTGACCATCTTCCCCTATTTCTAATTTTTCAGGTTTTCTTCCCAGATAGGTTCTTAATTCCATTGGTTCTCTTAGAGGATCAATGGAAGGATTTGTTACCTGACTTGCATTTAACAAAATATGATCCCAGTATATTTTCTTTTTAGTAGGATTACCCATTCCTGTTAAGAGAACTCCACCACTCTCAGCCTGTTTTTGTATATTTGTAATCATTTCTTTTGTCCAGTTACTGTTTTCTTTAAATTCCACCGGATAATTTTTTATACTGAGTGCATTGGTAGGGCAAAGAGTTACACAGCGCTGACAATTAACACAATTTTTATCAATGGCCTCCATTTTATCATTAACCTGATCATATTTATGGGCATCATTGGCACACTGTCTTTCACAAACACGACAATTTATACATCTATCATTATCTCGATTAATAAGATATTCTGGTTTTGAAAAACTATAGCTCATTAAACTCCACTCCTTTCACAGTAGCAACTACTGCTTCTCCTCCCCCGGGATACCATATCTTTTCAGGATTTTTACATATTTCTCTGATGGCAGATTCTTCACTGGCAACATATATTTTATTTTTGTTTTCAGCAACTGTCAGAGACCTTAATTTAATTCTATCATTAAGGGCAATGAAACCATCCTGAAACCCCAGTATAATTGAAAAAGGGCCATTTAAAAGACAATTTCCATATATCATGCGTATCATTTTACAAATTTTTTTCTCTTTCTCTGACATTCTATCTATATCATTCCAGAGTGGTGAAGCTACAGCTTTAATTACTAAAGGTAAAGGTAATTTATGTTTTCTTAAAAGCAAATCAAAGATATAAGTAATTACTTCTGTATCTGTCATCATCGTACATTTGTAGCCAAACATTTCAAGATATCGTTTATTGGCTCCATAGGAAGATATTTCTCCATTATGAACAATAGACCAGTCAAGTAAAGTAAAGGGATGAGCTCCTCCCCACCAGCCGGGAGTATTTGTGGGAAATCTCCCATGGGCAGTCCAGAGATAAGCCTGATATTCATCAAGTTTATAAAAATCAGCAATATCTTCCGGATAACCAACACCTTTAAAAACCCCCATATTTTTTCCACTGGAAAAAACATAAGCCCCTTCATAATTATGATTGATATTCATAACACAGCGGGCAACATATTCATTTTGACTTAACTGAGAGGTTAATAGCTTATGCTCATCAGGTAAAACAAAATAACGCCAGATTACTGGAATATCTGTTAATATTCCTTTTTCCCTTGTTGGGATTTTTTCCATAAGTGAAATTTTAAAATGTCGATTTATAAAATTCTCCACTTTATTTTTAGATTCCCTGTTATTATAAAAAAGGTGAAAGGCATATTCATGAGAATGTTCAGGGTAAATACCATAGGCTGCAAAACCACCACCCAGACCATTTGACCTTTCATGCATTAAACTAATAGAATTTATAATATCATTTCCTGAAAATTTTTGTTTGCTTTTATCAAAAACTGCACTAATAGCACAACCTGACATGTTTTTTTCTTCAACCTTATTTAACCACATCTTAACACCTGCTTTCACATTGTGATATTTCTTGTTGTATTATAAAAATATTTTCTAATTCCTTGTTAATTATATTTAATATATTTTAAAAAGTAAATAAAAAAAAAGAAGATATCCATGTATACATGAATTTTAAATAAAAAAAATCCAGATATCCGGTATTTAATCACCGTAATATCTGGATATATAATATATTGCTCTAATACTATTTTCTGCTACCTGGTTTAGTAATATCCAGTCCCTGATCACACAACAGACATTCATCTGCAGCATAAGATGTAACATCCAGTTCAATCAAAGGTTTAAAGGGATAATTGAAGTCAGCTTTTCCCCCACTTCTGTCCACCAGTGAACTAATACCAACCAGATTGACATCCATTTTTTCAAGTACAGCAATAACTTCTTTAACAGAACCACCTGTGGTAACAACATCTTCCACCAGTAAGACCTTAGAACCGGGTTCTATGAAAAAACTTCTTCTTAGCTTCATCTCTCCATCTTTTCTTTCTGTAAATATAGCCCGTACTCCCAGGGCCTGTCCTACAGCATAGGATACTATAATACCACCAATTGCTGGACCAATAACTACATCAATATCTTCATCTTCCCAGATTTCTGCTATACCCTGTGCCAGTTCATTGGCATATTGAGGATACTGAAGGACCTGTGCACACTGCAGATATTTATCAGCATGTCTGCCAGAACTTAAAACAAAATGACCTTCCTGTAAAACATTTGTCTTTTTAAATATTTCCAGTATTCTCTGATCATCTAACATATTATCACCTTTTTCCTTTAAGTAATTTTACAACTGAAAACCACTTGCTTTAATTGCCTTATAAATAATCATGGCTAAAATACCACCTGCTAGAGCTGTTATCAATTGTGGAAAACTCATTGCCTGAGCAACCGGGTCAGGTACATCAATAATAAATCTTACAGCTGAAGCCAGTAAAAAGAACTTTAAAACAGAGGCAGCAGATATACCAAGAATATAATTTTTATCTTTTAAAAGGGCAAAAACTATTACCAGAAGGGCATTACCTGCTGCAATAAAAGGAACCAGTGGCAAAAAAGGCATGATTCCTCTGATATAAGCCATTACAGGAGTGAAAATTCCTATAACTACACCACTCCACATACCAATCATTAAAGCTGCCAGATAAAGGACCATATTAACAACAGGTCCGGTAACAAACTGGGGAAAACCACCCAGTTGAAATACAAGCGCCACTGCCAGTAAAATAGCTGTTCTTGTTAATAATTTTGTGTTCATAAACTTATTCTCCTTTCTATGAATTTATTTATTCTAAAGCATTACCTCTTATTTCACTTAAATCATTTATATTATTATTATTCATATATTCTTTAATCCCATCAAGTATATCAATTGAAGCTGAGGGATTAACCAGAGTTGCCGTTCCAATGGCAACAGCATCTGCTCCTGCCATAATAAATTCTATAAGATCTTCAGCAGTCATTATTCCACCCATCCCTATTATCGGTATATCAACTTTCCGGGCAACCTGGTAAACCATTCTTAGAGCAACCGGTTTAATGGCCGGTCCTGATAATCCTCCAAAAGTATTGGCCAGTACAGGCTTTTGTTTATCAGTATCAATGGCCATACCCAGTAAAGTATTAATCAAAGAAATAATATCGGCACCACCGGTTACAGCTGCATCTGCCATTTCCACAATATCAGTAACATTTGGAGAAAGTTTAACTATAATAGTGCCTCCATAATTCTCTTTAACCTTTTTGGTAACCTGATATACAAGATCACTATCTGTACCAAAGGCCATTCCCCCTCCTTTTATATTGGGACAGGAAACATTTACTTCCAGGGCGGAAATCTCCTCAAAAGGAGCCAGAGATTCAGCCAGTACACAAAAATCATCCAGAGAATGACCGGAAATATTGACAAATACCTCAGTATCGATATTTTTAATTACTTCAATTTTACTATTTATAAATTCCTCAAGGCCGGGATTTTCCAGACCTATTGAATTCAATAAACAACCGGTTGTTTCAGCAATCCGGGGAGTAAGATTACCTTCAGTAGGTTCCACTGTCAAACCTTTGACTGTTATTGCTCCCAGTTTATCTGGATCAAGATAAGGGGTTAATTCATCACCATAACCAAAAGTTCCGGAAGCTGTAATAACCGGGTTTTTCAATGTCAGTGGTCCTAAATCAACCTTTAAATCTATATTATTCATTAAAAACCACCTCTTTTAAAGAAAATACAGGGCCTTCCTTACATACTCTCTGATGACCATCAGTTGTTGAACAAACACATGATAAACAAATACCAACACCACAACCCATTCTCTCTTCTAAAGAAATTTCCCCAGGTATATCTTCTTTTATTGCTATTTTTTGAATTCCTTTTAACATAATTTCCGGACCACAACTGTAAATAAATTCTGGCTTAAATCCTTTATATTTGTTTTGCCAGAGATCAATTACTGTTCCTTTATAACCTCTGCTTCCATCCATTAATGAAATATCAATATCCAGATTCAAATTTTTAAATTTTTTTTCAAAAAAATTAATATCAGTTTCAATATTTCCACCCAGGAGAATTTTTATTTTATTATTTTTTTTAACTAGTTTCCTGGTTAGATAATAAAGAGGGGCAATCCCCATACCTCCACCAATAATCAGTATCTTTTTATTCCTTTTTAAAGAAAATCCCTGACCAAGGGGACCAATGTAATCTATTTCATAACCCGGTTCAAATTGTGTTAAAATTCGTGTTCCTCTACCCACAACACAATAAAGTAATCCAGCTATTTTTTCTTCTAATTTTACATCAAACAAACTCAAAGGTCTTCTCAATAAGGGATCATATGATTTTTCTGCTGACACTTTCAAATGCAGAAACTCTCCAGGTGACCATTTTTCATTTATAGTAGAATCTTTGAATTCCATATAATAATAATCTGTTCCTACTTTTTTATTGCTTAAGATCTCAGCCATATTTAAACAACTCCTATATATATTGATTAATATCCTCTTTCATCTTTATAACAGCTGCCCGGGCTGCTTCAGCAAACTGTTCTTCTGTGTATTCCTCATTCCAGGGAGAACGTTGATAGGCAAAATTAATACCTCTTGATGAATTTACCAGTGCACCCTTACCATCATCATTAAAACCAGCAGCTATATCCTGAGGTTTTCCTCCCTGAAAACCAAATCCCGGTAGTAGAAAATAGGTATGAGGCATTGCTTTTCGTAAAATTTTTAATTCCTCAGGATAGGTGGCTCCTATTACTGCACCCAGATTGGAATAACCATATTCACCTATAAAAGGTTGACCCCATTGTGAAACAAGTTCTCCAACTTTTTCAAATACTTTTTTACCATCTTTAGTTTCTAAATCCTGTATATCAACAGCACTTTCATTTGAAGTCCTTACCAGAACAAAAGCACCTTTATCCTTTTTTACTAAAAATGGTTTTATACCATCATATCCCAGATAGGGATTTATAGTCATACAATCTACATCTACTTTATTAGCAATATACTTTTTATTACTATTCTCTCTGGATACCAGACCCAGATAAGCTTCAGCATAGGCTCCCGCTGTTGAACCAATATCATTTCTCTTGGCATCCAGAATAATTATTAATCCCTTTTCATTTGCATATTTGATTGTTTCTTTTAAAGTATTTAATCCTGCAGTACCCAGTAATTCATAAAAAGCAATCTGAGGTTTTACGGCAACAGCAATATCTGCTATTTTATCAATTAGTTTTTTGTTAAATTCCAGTACTGCTCTTGCCAGTGCCAGATTACTATCCTTACTTTCATTCATATATTTTTCTACTAAAAAAGAAGGTAAAATATCAAGGTGGGGATCAAGTCCCACACATACATGACTGTTTTTAGCTTCAACTTTATCGATTAATCTATCAATAAATAATTTCATGTTTATCACCCCTGTTATCATAAACTATTTTACCATCAACCATAGTCAATTCAACTTTACCAGATAATCTATCTCCAGTAAAAGGAGTATTTTTTCCTTTTGATTTAAATTTTTGAGGATCTACATTCCATTCTTTTTGTGGGTCAAAAATCGTAATATCTGCTGTTTCTCCCGTTTTTATACCTTTTGTATTTATCTGCAATATATCAGCCGGATTATACACCATTAATTTTACCAGTTCTTCCCAGCCAATGACCTTTTCTTTAATCAAGTTTGTATAGATTAAGGATAGAGCAGTTTCCAATCCTGATATACCATTGGCAGCATAATTATACTCACCAAGTTTATCTTCATAAGTATGGGGAGCATGGTCTGTGGCAATCACATCAATTTTATGGTCTTTTAAACCCTGTATCAAAACCTGTCTATCTTCTTCACTGCGAAGAGGAGGATTTACCTTTGTATTTGTATCATATCCTTTAACTGCTTTATCGGTAAGCAGCAGGTGATGAGGTGTAACCTCACAACTAATTTTCACCCCATCATTTCTTGCTTCTTCCACCATTTTTAAGCCCTGTTTGGTACTTAAATGTGCTATATGAATGGGGGTACCGGTAAATTGTGATAAAATAATATCCCTGCCAATTATAATTTCCTCTGCAGCAGCCGGTATGGGTTTTAAACCCAGAATGGTAGAATAATAGCCTTCATGCATAACCCCCTGACCAACAAGATTAATATCCTCACAGTGATCAATAATTGTCAGACCAAAACTTCCTGCATATTCCATTGCTCTTCTCATTATTTCAGTATTCATAACAGTTTTACCATCATCTGATATGGCCTTTACACCTGCTTCAGCCATAAAACCCATTTCAGATAATTCTTTTCCTTCAAGATTTTTTGTTATACTACCTACTGGAAAAACTTTGACTGCTGCTTCTCTGGCTTTAGATTTAATAAATTCAACCGTAGAAACATTATCAATCACAGGGTTGGTGTTGGCCATACAGGCTATTTTTGTAAAACCGCCAGCTGCTGCAGCTTCACATCCTGTTTTGATTGTTTCTTTGTTTTCATAGCCAGGTTCCCTTAAATGAGTATGGATATCCACCAGGCCTGGTATAACGATTTTACCCTGAATATCAATAATATTACAATCTTTTTCTGTTATATTTCTATCTATATTTTTAATTTTTCCCTTACTAATTAAGATATCATATTCTCCATCATAATTATTTACAGGATCCTTTATTAGACAATTTTTAAGTAATATTTTCATCCTGTTGTTCACCTCCAGAGAGTAAGTAAAGTAAGGCCATTCTAATAGCTACACCATTGGTAACCTGTTCAGTAATCACAGAACTACTGCCATCAGCAGTTTTACTGTCAATTTCTATTCCCCGGTTCATGGGGCCAGGGTGCATGACCATAATATCTTTTTCCAGCTCTGCCAGCCTATCTCCGGTAATTCCATAAAAATGAGTATATTCATTTATTGAAGGAAATAAGCCTGTTTCCTGTCTTTCCAGCTGTATTCTGAGTACATTAATTACATCTACTCCCTTTAGTGCTTTATCCAGGCTTGTATATTGTTTAACACCTGTTCTGGTAATATCTTTGGGTAATAATGTTGCCGGTCCTACAATTCTAACCTCGGCACCAAGTTTTGTTAAACCCCAGATATTGGAACGGGCCACCCTGCTATGAGCTATATCACCTATAATCAATACTTTCAAACCCTCTATTTTACCGATTTTTTCCCGGATAGTATATAAATCCAGTAAAGCCTGAGTTGGATGAGCATGTGCTCCATCACCAGCATTTAAGACTCTGGCTTTTAAAGCATTTGCCAGAAATTCAACAGAACCGGGAACACTATGACGGACGACTACAATATCTGCCCCCATGGCTTCCATTGTTTTGGCTGTATCAATCAGGGATTCTCCTTTTTCTACACTGCTCATTTTTTTGGAAATAGAAACAACATCAGCACTGAGTCTTTTAGCTGCCAGGGCAAAAGAAGATTTAGTACGTGTACTGGGTTCAAAAAAAAGATTTACAACAGTCTTACCCCTTAAAGCAGGAACTTTTTTAATTGTTCTGGTGAAAATCTCTTTCATGGATTCTGCATTATCAAGTATTTCAATTATTTCTTCTCTCTTTACATTATACAGGCCCAGAAAATCTTTTCTTTTTAATGCCATCAAATTACCTCCTTAATGATTAAAACCCCTGACTCAAATTCAGGGGTAACATAAATTAATTATTTCCTTCCAGATATATGCCATCTTTATCATCTGTTTCTACTAAACTAACATGAACAACCTGATTTTTAGAAGTGGGAATATTCTTTCCCACAAAATCAGCCCTTATTGGTAATTCTCTATGACCTCTATCCACCAGTGCAGCCAGTTGAATAATACCTGGTCTTCCAAAATCAATCAGAGCATCTAAAGCAGATCTAATAGTTCTACCTGTATAGATTACATCATCTACAAGAATAATGCGTTTACCGGTAATATCAAAGGGAATTTCTGTTTTATGGACAACAGGTTTTGTGGCAATAGTTGATAAATCATCTCTATAGAGAGTAATATCAAGAATACCTACTGGAATATCCACACCTTCAATTTGCTTAATAATCGAAGCCAATCTCTGAGCCAGAGGAACCCCCCTGGTTCTAATACCAACCAGTACCAGATTATCGGTACCTTTATTATCCTCAATAATTTCATGGGCAATTCTTCTTAATGCTCTTTTAATTCCTTCAGCATCTTCAATCTCCTTTACCTTCCCTTTCATATCTGCCTCCTTATGGTTAATTTATTTTTACATAAAAAAATCCTCCCTACTCCAGGTAAGAAGGATATAATTTCGTAATATATATTCCTTTCCTAATCTCACCGGACTAGTTTAAAAGGATCTTTTAAGTTAATTAAATATTATCAGATGATTTACAGATTGTCAAGAAAAACAGTTCCATTTTTCTCAACTAAACAGAGGCTTCTATTTCCTCTTCAGCATCTTCATCTTTTAAAAATGCATCTTTACTATCCATAAATTGCACATCACTTGCAACCACTTCTGTATTTATGTAGGTTTTCTCTTCTTTTTTAGTTTTTCTTATCTGTAGACGACCATCAACAGCAACCAATCTTCCTTTTTTCAAATACTTAGAACATGTTTCCGCCAGTTTTCGCCAGGTCAAAATATCAATGAAATCTGTCTGTCTTTCACCTTCACTATCAAAATAATTACGATCCACAGCCAGAGTAAAAACTGTAAAAGGAACACCATTTTCAGTATACCTTAGCTCAGGATCCCTGACAAGCCTCCCGGTTAAAATAACTTTATTCAACACTAAAACCACCCCTTTTGTAATATTTACAGAAATATGTTAATTATAAACATTTCCTGCAAATATTATTTTACCATATTTCCTATTTTTTGTAAAGTGTTTCTGGAAATTATTTTAATTTTTTCAGGAAATTAGTAAAATCATCAGGTAAAGGGGCCTCAAACTCCATCCATTCATTTTTCTCAGGATGGAAAAAACCCAGTTGATAGGCATGTAAAAGCTGTCTTTTTACTTTATCCTTACCATTTCCGTATTTTTTATCACCTACAACTGGATGGTTTATATAAGAAAAATGAACCCGTATTTGATGGGTTCTTCCTGTTTTTAGTTCAACTCTAACATAACTATATTTATCATATTTTTTTATTATTTCAAAAAAAGTAATTGCTTTTTTGCTATTATTTTTTCTAACAGCCATTTTTTTTCTATTATAAGGGTCTCTACCAATAGGTGCCTCTATTTTTCCACTTTTGTAAGGAAGTCTTCCTTTTAAAATTGTATGATATATTTTTTTAACCTTACGTTGTTTAAACTGCTGGCTTAAACTCTTCATACTTAGATCATTTTTGGCCACTACCAGTACCCCTGAAGTATCTTTATCCAGTCTGTGAACAATTCCCGGTCTTTTAACATTATTAATACCTGCCAGATCATCTGTATGGGACAGCAATCCATTTACCAGTGTGTTTGAGCGATTTCCAGGAGCAGGATGGACAACTATATCAGCGGGTTTATTCACAACCATAATATTTTGATCTTCATAAAGGATATCTAAATCCATTTTTACAGGTTCTAATTCTGTTTCCTGAGGTTCAGGGATCTTAATACTTATTTTATCTCCTGTTTTAATACGACTGCTTTTTGAGATTTATTCACCATTAATTTTAATCCTGTCTTCTTTGATTAATTTTTGAACAAAAGAACGTGACATATTTTTTTGAGTATGTCCCAGGAATTTATCAATTCTTTCTCCATTAAATTTATCATCAGAGATATTAAATATTTTTTCTTTCATCTTGAACCACCTAATATTTAATTAAATAAAAAATTATTAAAATAATTCCTCCAGTAACAATTGCCATATCAGCAATATTAAAAACCGGCCAGATTCTAAAATCAAGAAAATCAATTACAAAACCAAGCCTGACCCTGTCTATTAAATTACCGGCAGCACCACCTATAATAAAAGCTGAGGCAGCTTTAAACCATAAATTATCAAAAGAATAAGTTTTAACAAATAAAAAAAACAAAACTAAAATTACAATAGAAGCAATTATTAAAAGAAACGTATAATTTCCCAGTATTCCGAAAGCTGCTCCTGTATTTTTTATGTAAGTTATATGAAAGATATTTGTAATTACAGGAATACTCTGACCGGGTTGTAAATTGTTCATTATAACATATTTTGTTAATTGATCAAGTAAAAGTATCAAAATACTAATTATATATATCATTTTATATTAAACCTCCCTAATTATATTAACATAATGGCAAATTTTATACAATATTTATTGATCATTTACTTCTTCCTTTTCACTGCATTTTTTGCATAGATTTGTATAGGGCAAAACTTCCAGTCTTTGATTCTCAATTTCCTTATTACAATTTATACACAATCCATATTTATTATCTTTGATTGCCTTTAATGAATTATTAACTTTCTGTAATAATAAAAGATTGTTATCATTTATTCCTCTATCCTTTTCTCTATCAAAAGTATTACTACCCTGATCAGCTGGATGATTATCATAACTGGATAATTCTCCAGTTGAATTTTTTAAATTCTTTTTACTTTCCCTGTTAAAATTAGTAATGGATTTAATTAATTGTTTTTTCTTTTTTAATAATTTTTTTCTATAATATTTTATTTTATCTTTATCCATTATCTTTTCCCCTTATAAATTTGTTTCTACTATTTTAACAATCTGAGCAATGAATTCTCCTATAACCGGAAGATTAAGTCGGGCCAGATTAATTAAAAAATAAAAAAACAATGCTGTCAGTAAAGTTGCCCCTATAGCAAAACCAAAACCACGGGCCAGACCTGCAACAAAATTAATAAATATCATTCTTTTCGGAGAACGAAGCATTTCTGTGTACTCAGCTATAGTTTTTCCCCTAACACGTTCAGATAATTCTTCTAATTTTTTTAAAATCTTATTATACTTTTGGTCTTCTGACATAAAATTCTCCTTTCATAAAAGTAAATAAAAAAGATCAATTTCCATAACAGATAGTAATAGTATGAAAAAAGACCTTAATATATATTATAACAAAAATTATTTCATATTTTGCAAACAAATCTCAATTCTATTTAAACCTTCCTTTATCTCTTCTTCATCAAGGGCATAACTTAAACGTACTCTTTTTGAGGAGCCAAACCATTTTCCCAGATAGGTAATAACATTATAATCTTTATATAATTTCCAGACAAACTGTTCAGGATTTTTAACTTCTGGAAAAACATAAAAAGCCCCTTCAGGTTTCCACAGACTAAGACCGATATCTTTTAATCCCTCATAAATGAGATCTCTTCTATCATACCAGATTTTCAATTGTTTATCAATATAGGAATGGGGAGCTTCCATAGCTTTAATGGCCATATCCTGTCCCACAAGATTGGTATTCATTGAAGTATGAGTTTTAATATCAATAACTTTTTGAACAAAACTCTGATCAGAACTCCACATATAACCCACTCTGACACCACACATAGCATAAGTTTTGGAAAAAGAATTAACAGTTATAACCTGATTACCTTTAATTAAATAATTTTCTCTTTCATAAATAATATCTTTATAAACCTCATCAGAAACAATATAAACACCAAGTTCTTCAGTGATCTTTTCTATTTCTTTAAGGGTTTCCAGTGATTCTATTCTCCCTGTGGGATTTGATGGTGAATTAATTAAAATAGCCTTACAATCTTTAATTTTCTGTTTAAAATCATCCAGATCTATTCTTCCCTTATTTAATTTTGTATAAACAGGTTCCATTCCCGCCCTTTTTAATATAAAGGGATAGGAATAATAATAGGGTTGTGGTATGAGTACCTTACCATCATCCATTGCTCTGAAGATAAGATCAAGGGCTTCAGAAGCACCATTGGTAATAACAAAATTATTTGCTGTTGAAGTTGGATATTCTTTTGAGAGTTTATCCCTTAATATTTGTTCACCCTGAATTAAACCATATCGTAAATCTTTTCTAATATTTAATCCATTTATCACATCATCAGGTGGAGGAAGGTCAGGTTGACCTGAACCAAAACTTATTATACCATTCCCCTGTTTTCCGATGAAAACTGATGGACTTTTTAACTCTGAAATTGTCTTCATATTACACACCTCTTTTGTATTTTATTCTTTGCTGGAAGCTATATCTTCAAGATTGTTTTTTTCTTCATTCATCAATTGTAAGTGACTTTTTAGTAAACTTTTAAATCTGATTTCAAATAATTCTCTGGATTCCCTTATATTCTCCAGTTTCTGTTTTTCTTCATATATTTTTTCCTTTGCTTCTTTTATAATATTATCTGCTTCCATATTGGCTTTTTTTATAATTATATCAGCTTCTTTTTTGGCCTGTTCAGTCTGTTTTTCAGCCACTTCCTGAACTTTTAATAAAGTCCTTTCCAGCTTGTCTTCAATGTTTTGATAATTTTCAAGCTGTTGAGACATCTTTTTATTTTCACTTTTCAGTTTATTAATTTCTTTTATGAGTTTTTCAAAAGTCAAACCAACTTCATCAAGAAACTCATCAACATCATCAATACTATAACCAAAAAATTTTGTTTTATTAAATTCCTTATTATAAATATCCAGTGGTGAAAATTTCACACTAACACCTCTTTCCTTTTTATTGTTTAAAAAATTAAAAATCATGTATATCTTTTTAACAATAATTTAATTCTTCCCCTGTTTGAAATACCTCTTTTTTCGAAAACTTCCACCCTTCCCCGTCCTTTTATTGAAATAAGGTCATCAATCTCTACCCCATGTGCTGGATCATTAACAGGTTTCCAGTTTAATTTTAATTTGTCATTTTTAATATCCCTCGAAATTTTACTTCTGGAATCACCAAAACCGGCACTGGCTACAGCATCCAGACGCATGGAAGCTACTGTAGCTTTTATATCTTTGGTATTACTGGAAGGAATAATTAAATCATCACTGTTAATTTCTTCAATTTCCACAGGAACTTCATGAACTTTATTTAATTTTAATTTGATAAATTCTTTAATTTCCTCAGCCACAATTATCTGGGCAAAATCATCTAAAACAAGCAGATCTCCTACTTTCTTTCTTTTAATACCAAGTCCCATAAGAGAACCTAAAAAATCTTTATGGTTAACCGACTGGAAATTAAAATTACCTGATATTTTCAAAATACTGACAGGTAAATCAATATTATCGGGAAAAAGGTATTCAGGAAAGATGGCAATTCTCTTTCTTTCTGCCTTCTTATAACCTCCAGCTTCCAGATAATTAATATCATATATCTGTTTTATTATATTCACAGCAATTTTCCTCTGATAGGGATTTAAAAAATCAGTAAACTGTTCCTGTTTTCTTTTGAGGACTATTTCAATCTGGTCCAGAATATATCCTCCTAAAATATTATCTTCCTCTCCATGTAAATGAGAAAGATATTTTTCCTTGTTTAACATATATTATAACATCTCCCTATAATAAGATGTTTGTAAATTTATTGTAATAAAAATATTAAAAAACTGCGGATAAGCATCAGGGCAATTATTGCTATAAAAGGAGAAAAATCTATACCCATATTTCTTCCTGTGGGCAAATTTTTGCGAATCGGTCCCAGGATTGGTTCAGTAACATTATAAATAAAGGTTAATAGTTTTCTCCATCTGGGATCATTAACTCCAGGACGTATCCAGGAAATTATCACTCTGGCCAGTATTAAAAAAAATAATATATTGTACAAAATATCAATCGTTGAAATCATTAATTGGTTCATATCTAATTCCCTCCACTTATTTTAATATTAATTTTCTTTTTCTGGAAGATTTTCATCAATGGTTTTTTGTATCTTCTGGCCATCAACAGTTACATTACTGGGTGTAAAGAGAAAAACATCTTT